>CAZNLA010000242.1:5716-8029 GCA_964573385.1 uncultured bacterium | reverse complement strand
CCAACCGGGAAGGGGATCGAGGGGTGGGGATTTTTTAGAACTGCAAACTATCATCAGGAAAAATAAGTTTTACAATTAATTCACAAACCCGAACGCCTGCATTATTTCTCCGGCGATAATCATATTGCCTACGGCGTTGTAATGGCCACCATCACTGTAAATGGTGTGGAGTTCGTGCAATTCTTTCAGAAGTTTCGATTTTTTTGCCACATTTGGGCCGATATCCATGAATTGGACGCCTTCAATATTGGCTGCAATGCTACTTAAGATGTCATAATATGGCCGACGCATGGGGAATTTATCCGCGTTTGGATAGTCCGGACCACATTCGCTGATGGCAAAAAAAAGCACCTGACAATTTGCCTCATTTCTTAATCTCATTGCGTAATTAGTCATTACATCGCGATATTCATCAAATGGGATACTTAAACGCGCGTCATTGCCGGCGACCGACGCGATAACCCAATTTGGTTTTCGAGCCAGCACATTCTTCTCAAAACGTTCCGCCATGCCCAGACAGGTTGACCCACCGGAGGCGGCATTAAAAAAAGACAGGTCTAAATCCGGACGCCAGCAAAACAGCATTTCACTCATCATATCTGTCCATGGTTTATCCCAATTCATTAGCCGTAAAAATGGCCAGGTGTCCGGGTTGCCGGCACTTCGCCGGTTAGTAAGACTGTCACCATCAAAAACAATCATGTCACCTTTATTAAAACTTAATCTCATTTATTGCTCCTTTAAAGCATTTATATATAGAACTTTCATTTCTTAGCAGAAGAAATTGGTCACTTCGACAGACTCAGCGACCGATCACTGAGACTGTCGAAGTGACCTTAAGCTAAAGTCCTGTTATACAGGTTTCGTTCTGTTATTCTTTCACTTTTATAGTTTCTTTATCTGATTTACCGCGGATATCAACTCCACCTTTGCCACTCTTTAATTTATTACCGGTTATATTCACATTATCGCTATTAACCACTATAACAGCAAAATTGTTGCCAACGGCAAAACTATTCCCGCTTATTTCAACATCTTTTGCAGAACCGACATTAATTGCCGCACCGGAATTATCTTCAAAAATATTATCTAAAATCTGCAAATGTTGGTGGATACCGGCAGCAGATTGTCGACCATTAGGCAAATCAGAAAAGATATCCAATGCAGCTTCACGATGCGCCACCCCGAAATTGCAACGTTTAAAGATATTTCTTTTAATTATTACATTCCGCGACCCAAGGCTTTCCCACCATTCCGCGGCATCAGTGCATATTTGTATACCGGCACCGGAAATATCTTCCATTACACAATCCTCTACCACCACATCACGCGTTTGCAATAACATTCCGCGGGCACGGTTACCATATACTTTACACCGGCGTATTCTGACAGATGGACTGGTGGACAAATTGGATAACACCGTATTTTCACCAATACCTGCCGGCAATATCTCTTTAAACTTTATTATGGTACGTTTCTGTGTTACATCCTGTTTCGCTTCTTCTACTGTCAATTGTCCCTGTGCCAGCAACGGTTCATCGCCACCACTGTATTCCAGAATATCACCTTTCTCAGGGGCATCCCAAATCTCGCGAACTTTGTCGTAATACGGATGCATACGACCACGACCAACTGCAAGAGTATGTTCATCTATGCATGCTGTTGCCAACCCATACATAGCATGAATATTTATCGCGTCATCCCCCATCCCGGAAAATTCGCTGTCTTCCACCGTAATTTATCCCCGACACGCGCCGAAATGCATGGCATCCGCAGTTGCGGACATCCACCCGTCACCGGAGGGAATTACTTTGATGCGTTTAATGCTGATATCACGGCTACCCCAACCAATAACTGCCATCCCCGGTACCGCGTTTACCGTTACATCAACCATTGAAATATTATTGCATTTATTAAAAACAAAAGCGTCATACCCATATACCTGGTGACGTACCACTACATGCCAACCGATGCCTGGCAGTGGCGTATCACGGCGTTGAAAGATGCGCAGATATCCTTCCGGAGTCAATAGTGTAGGATCCGTGTCACGTTCTCCCTGCGTTTGGTAAACTTCCCAACCGTTATCTGCCAGTCGGTGTTTATCCCGGTTATATGCCAGAATCCCCTGTACTATGGTGCCGGCAATTGGTTTTGCGGGTATTTGCGGTAAAATATCAAAGGCGTGTTCTTTGGGTAACAGGTTCACCACTTTACCGGAAGTATGCGGTAATGGATTCCAGTCAACGGTGATATTTTTAATAGTTATATTGCGTGAATTGTTAAATATAAAAAGCCTGGCGATATCTGTACCTG
>CAZNLA010000242.1:0-5706 GCA_964573385.1 uncultured bacterium | reverse complement strand
TAGCACCATTACCATCAAAGGTAACATTTTCTAAATTTTCTATAAAAAAACTGGGTTCATGTGTCTTGCCATTGGATAATAATCTTCCACCCTTGCACAGGTAATTACCCGGTTGAAACTGAATAATTACCGGCTTTCCATCCATCTTTTTCGCCGCTTTAATGGCATTTGTAATCCCCGGTACAGCATCAGTTTTGCCATCCGCGATTACACCATAATCTGATACCTGTAATACAACCGGTATATTCTTATCTGCTGCTGATATCATATTATTTACTCCAAATAAGATAAATATATAAATTGAGAAGAATAACAATTGGTAATTATTTTTTTCATATTTTGTCATAAACCAATTGTAATGTTTCCGGTTGAATAAAACAACAGTTCTTATGAGAAATAACATTAATTTGAAAGGAATTAACATTAAATTAAAGAAAACTATCAAGCATGGAACGAATATTATTAATTCATGGTTTTGGCTGCGACAACAGATTCTGGAATCCACAGGTTTCAGCACTTAACAGTTATAATATATCTCTGCTGGATTTACCATACCATGGTGGAGCAACAACAGGTGTTGATAAATCACTTGCCGGTTTAGCGGAATGGGTGGTAGAGACGCAATTACAAACCCCGGCGATACTGGCAGGGCATTCACTGGGTGGTATGATAGCACTTTATATTTGCCATTATTACCCGGATTTGGTGAAGGGTATTATCCTGGCGGATTCATTTCCATCTTTAAAATTAAATAATCAATATTTACCGGGTATGTACCCCCAATCGATGGATTCAGATATTCTGGAATGGATAGAAATAACCCGAAAAGAAATTATTTCACGAATGTCACAGGATATATATGACGAAATTTGGCCCAGTGTCCGGGATTTTGATGCCAGACCATGGTTAAGGGAAATTAGCTGTCCTGTCCTCGGTATTTATGGCGGTCGTGGTCGTTACACCCGGCAAGAAGGAAACAGACTGAAACAGGATTTAATGTTGGATTGTATACCGGCAGATGTGACATTAAAGATAATCCCATCGGCAGGACATTTTGTGAATCTTGAATATCCAGATATATTTAATAACACAGTAACAGAGTGGTTAATAATAAACACAAAAAAATAATTTATAAAAAATCTCTATACTTAAAAAATATTATTGACATACTAATATTATACATATAAAATATTTGTTACCAGGAACGTTCCATAAATCTATAAAAGGGGTAGATATGAAAAATAAACTTAGTTCTCCCGGGTTTACTCTCATCGAATTACTGGTGGTAATCGCGATTATTGCCATCCTAGCCGCCATTTTGTTTCCAGTGTTTGCCCGTGCCCGCGAAAAAGCACGACAAACAACATGCATGAACAACCAACGGCAAATAATCATGTCGTTATCTATGTATGCGCAGGATCATGAAGAGACATTTCCATCAGCAAGTTCTGTCTGGCGTGATATTAATATCACAACTGATTCACTGTATTGTCCAACAAATGGTAAAAAAGCTTATGGTTATGTTTATAATTCCGGATTATCAAACCTGGCAGTGGGTGATGTTGCCGCACCAGACCAGATGATGGCAACTAGTGATGGGACCCATACTGCCACCTTAATACCAAGTATTACATATGATAATGTCGCATATAGTTTAACTGACTTTGCTTTCCGTCATTCAAATAAATTAATTGCAACATATATAGATGGACATGTGGGACTTACTGATAAAGTAGGGGCAACAGGTTCGGTATTATGGGTATCAGGAGATAGTTCTGTAACAATTTCCGGTACTCAGGTAACATCCTGGGCCAGTACAGTAGGAAGTTTAAAATTAAATGCATCAGACACAACCAGCACTATTGATTTTACTACGCTAAATGGCCACCCATCAATAAAAATTGCACCACGAGCAAGTTGGGGAAGCGCTTTTTGCAGTCCATCGATGGCCTCATTGGGAATAAATGATTTTACAGTATTTGTTGTTTATCAATTACCTGACCCACCGGGAACAAACCCTAATGGTGTTTATATCTGGAATATGAATCAACAGGGGTCTAGCTGGTGTGCCGGTGTAAACTCATTATACGTAAGTACAACAGGTGCTGTTAATGCCATGCTTAATGGTAGTGGTATTTTCTCTTCTTCTGCTATGACTGCAGCAAACTTAAAAAAACCACATGTTGTAACATTACGTGCTACCACTGGTTCCGGTTCAACTATGTGGATTGATGGTACTAAAACAAACTCCAGTGCTTCTGCGCCTCCTGCGTTAAATCCATGGTATTTTATGATAGGTAATGGCTACAATGTAAACACAGCATATATCGGTGAAATAATTTATTACGCTGAATCTTTAACTAATAGTGATGTTACCAATGTTACCAATACTTTAAAGAACAAATATAATCTGTAAAACTTATCATAATATGAATATATTTAATGATGCCCTGGTAACAGGGCATCATTTTTTTATCATAAATTTACTTAATATATATTCACCTGTTTCATGAAAAATTTGTTAAAATTAATAAAGTTTGTGTCCTTAGAAAAATTATCAAAGGGTAAAACATGTTAATCCACTTAAAAGCGGTGGGAAAATATCTGGCTAAAAAATATGGTATCACACATTACCATAAAGAGAGATGATTGATGGCAAAGCAACGGATTGACAGATATGCGGATGGTATTACAGTATCGCCGATAAGATTACAAAAAGCAGAGATACTGGCGGAAACCATCACCGGTTTATACCCGGATAATAGTAAATTACTGATAACAGATTTTGGATGTGCTGATGGCGCAATACCCGTCAAACTGCTTAATTCATCAATCGGAGACAGGATTTCGTTTATAACAGGGATTACCTTACTTAATTATAATGATATCCCGGATAAATCTGGACATATTCACCCGCGTTTTAATCGTGTTATCGCAAATCTGGATAAACAGATAGAAGATGTCGAATTACCATGGGGTCAGTGCGATATAGTAATTGCCACCGCCTTTTTCCATTATCTTAAAAATCCGGAAATAGCGTTTTCTACTGCCGCACGATTACTAAAACCAACCGGCGGATATTTAATAGCCGGGATGCCATCACCATGGGTTTTGGCATTACGCAAACGCGGGGTAACCGGCATTATGCCACCTAACAACTATATTCATACCATCTTGTCACTGGATAACTGGAAATTGATAGCCGAAACTGCAGGTTTGCATGAAATTAAACGACAGGCAGTGCAGTGGCTTGGATGTAATGCAACCGTCGGAATTGAAAGATGGTTACGCCGAAACCGCCTGCTAACAGGATTTGGCGGTAATTATTTTGTTATTTATAAGAAATGACTTCTGCTTTGTAAAATGATAAATAGTCGTTTTTCGGGTTCATTCAAGATACGCGAAATACCTATATTAAAAAACTGAATGTCATGTTATAATATTTACAGCAGATTATTTTAAGAGGATAATTGTATGGAACGATATCCGGCTATATTAGTTGAACAATCTGGTGACGCGCTACGCTGTGACTGCTGCGTGCGCCAATGTGTGATACATCCCGACAGACATGGTTTATGCGGCACAAGAATAAACCATAATGGTGAATTATATACCGAAATCTTTGGCATGGTATCTGCCGTAAACAGCGACCCGATAGAGAAAAAACCTTTGTATCATTTTCATCCGGGCAAATCGGTATTTTCATTAGGTTCGATGGGATGTAGCCTGAAATGTCCGGGATGTCAAAACTGGCATATATCAAATTATAGTGGTTCAACTACCGGAATGCGCTATCTATCGCCATCTGACGCCGTTGAAACTGCCCTTAAAAATGGTGATTCCGGTATATGCTGGACATATAATGAACCTGCTATCTGGCTGGAATATACCCTGGAATGCGCGATATTGGCTAAAAAAGCCGGATTATTTACCGCATACATAACAAATGGCACCGCAACCCGTGACCATTTGGATATCATTGGTGAATACCTGGATGCTTACCGTGTTGATATAAAAGCAGTCACCCCTGAAAAATATGCGCGATTAACCGGATACAATAACCCGATGACAATATTGGAAAATGTAATTTACGCGAAAAAAAAATGGAATATGCATGTGGAATGTGTAACAAATATTACCCCGACCATGAATGACTCACCGGATGAATTATCTAAAATAGCATATTGGATAAGCAAAAACATTGGAATACAAACCCCATGGCATATAACCAGGTTTTACCCGCAATACGAACTGCAGCATTTACCGGCAACTCCGTTATCCACCATTGATATGGCATATGAAATTGCGGTTGATGCCGGGTTAAAATATATTTATGTCGGCAACATACCCGGCGACAAAAGACAGGATACCATATGCCCGGAATGTGGCAATGAAGTAATTAAACGCCAAGGATATACAGTAACTGACGCAATAAGCAATATATGTAAATGCGGTTATAAATTGCCCATAATAATATAGCCACCACTTTTCTATTTCAATAATTAAACTAGTCACTGAGCATCACTCTTACACACATTTATTTTAAAATTTAATAATTACTTTAATGACAGTTTATAAATCAGCACGATTTGACAATATTTTAATCGTTTATTGATAATCAGCCCCTTTAGGGGCGACATATTAATAGCACCTAATCAACAGAATAGAGTCAAAGCCCCTTTAGGGGCGACATGTGAAATGGTTATATATTTCATTCCCGATTCTTGATATAAAACGTTGTTAGCATGTCGCCCCTAAAGGGGCTAGTTATTAATTAAAATCATCAATTACTATTAACATATCGCCCCTAAAGGGGCTTAGATTGTAGTGAGTTTATGAAACTTATCAAAAATGTAAAATCCTGTTTTTATAAATGTGTATAATGGTAATGTCACTGAGCCTGTCGAAGTGACCGGGTATCACCATATTTGCCACTTATATCCATTTTTTTGTACATTATACACAGAGGAAAACTGAAATGGAAAATGTTGAACATAGCCCCTGCAGACTGCATGCGCCATGGCGTATGGAATATATCGAAAATGCCGGTGCGCCTTCTCCCGGTTGTATTTTTTGCTCAATGCCACGCGATAATAAAGACCGCGATAATTTAATTATACACCGTTCACAATATAATTTTGTCATCTTAAATGCCTTTCCATATAATAACGGGCATTTGATGGTAATACCATATCAGCATACTGCTAACCTGGCAGATTTATCTGCGGTAAGCATGATGGAAATGATGCAATTAACAGATATCGCCACCCGCGCCATGACATTATGCATGCATCCGGATGGTTTTAATATTGGTATGAATCTGGGACGCGCCGCCGGTGCAGGTATAGCGGAACATCTACATATGCATGTGGTACCACGTTGGAATGGCGACACAAACTTTATGCCTGTACTTGGCAATACCCGCGTAATACCGGAATCGCTTGATAAAAGCTGGCAAAAGTTAAATGTTGCTTTTAAAGAAGCCATTAACAATGCTTGTGAATAAATAACTTAAGGTCACCTTGACAGTGACCGGTCGCTGAGCCTGCCTATGCGACTATCTTAAAAATCCGACTGATTGGACTGATCTGACTGATCGTATTAATCTGGTAAATATCTTAGATCATAAGTAAATGTTCTTATACTTTAACAAAAAAAACGCTCCGGCAGTTATTGCCGAAGCGTTTTTTTATTAATTTTCAATTG
>CAZNLA010000241.1:0-8050 GCA_964573385.1 uncultured bacterium | reverse complement strand
CGCAGAATACGGTCACACCCTTCAATGGTAATTGCCATCGGTTTTTCCAGATATACTGCTTTGCCTGCCTGCAGTGCGGCAACGGCGTGTTCTTCATGCATGTAATCCGGAGTGGTTACAAACACCGCGCCAATTTCCGGACGTTTTAATAACTCGCGATAGTCAGTGGTGGTAAAACAATCATATTCTTTTGAAAAATCATTAAGGTATTCTTCAACGATATCTACTCCACCCGCAAGGCGAACACCGGGAAAAATGTTATGCGCGTTGGCTGCTAATCTGCCGCGTCCATTAACGCCGATAACACCAATTAATAATTCAGTCATATTAATAACCTCTGTGGTATTATACAAATTTTTCATTGTGAATATATAAGATATCGTTAAAAAATAAATAAGTTGTGATTTTTATTTTATTTTTTCTTTAAAGAATCAGAAATTTCTATTGACATATCATCTACTAATATATATTATTAGTGCATACTAACAAAGAAGGTTATTGCATGATAATATCCGACAATATTAAAAATATTGAAAACAGGCCAAGTGCGCCAATGGAGGAATATCTTGAAGCATTGTGCCGTATACGGGATCGCAATGAATTGCCGACTGCGACAACACTGGCACGGGAATTGAATGTGGCGCCACCATCAGTTGTTGGTATGTTAAAACGTATGTGTGACCAGGGGTTGTTGTTATATGAAAAACGGTGCGCGGTTACCCTGACTACCCAGGGAGAGGAATGCGCGGTTAATTTGCGCCGTCGTCATCGCCTGGCTGAGAGAATGCTTACAGATTTATTAAAAATGCCATGGTCCCGGGCGCATTCGTTGGCATGCAGTTTTGAACATGTTATTACAGTAGAGATAGAGCCATATTTGTTGAAAGCGTTGAATAATCCGTTAACATGTCCGCATGGCAACCCGCTTTCCGGGATTGCTATAGAAACAACAGATTTAAAACCACTTTCATCTTTTTCTGTTGGCAATAAATGTATGGTATCTTGCATTATTGATGAAAATGATGAGTTGTTGAATTACCTGGAAAGAATACAAATAATTCCCGGCAAAATTGTTGAGATTATCGATGTAGCACCGTTTAATGGGCCGTATCTGGTGGAAGCAAACAATGAAAGGCAGGCATTATCACGGGATGTCGCAGGGCATGTAATGGTTAAAATATCTGAATAGTATTATTTTTCAGATGGTGTCGGGACTTTTGCTATTAAGGATAATGGTCGCTTCGACAGGCTCAGCGACTGGTCGCTTAGTCTGTCGAAGTGACTTAAAGTGAAAGTCATGTGGTGATAATAATTTAGCAGGCATTAAAAATATATGAATAATGAACAAAAAAACAGAATAGCACTGGTAGGCACACCAAATGTCGGTAAATCTGTGGTTTTCGGGCAATTAACCGGAACCTATGCCGTTGTGGCAAATTACCCCGGGACAACAGTAGAAATAACCCGCGGCAAAATGAAGACCGATAAAGAATATGAAATATGTGATACCCCGGGTATGTATTCAATAATGCCGATAACCGAGGAAGAACGGGTGGCCAGGTCAATAATTTTTGATGAGTCGCCGGAAGTAATTATTCATGTTGCCGACGCGAAAAATATTGAGAGAATGCTGGGATTCACCCTGCAATTGTTAGAGGCAGATTTGCCGGTGATACTGGTGTTGAACCTTATGGATGAAGCAACAAAGGTTGGAATGACAATTAATGTCGAAGCATTAAGTGAAAAACTGAATATTCCGGTTATTGCCACCGTTGCCCCCAGTGGAATAGGGATAGATAAAATAAAGGAAGCAATAACAAACTACCGGTTTAGTGCAAATACCGTAAAAACAGAATATGACAAATTTATTGAATTAACAGTGGATAGGATAATTCCATTTTTGCCGATTGATATAATGCCTATGAATAAACGGGCTATTGCATTATTGCTGATGCAGGATGATAAACAGGTCGCCGAACTATTACAGGAAAAGATTGGTGTTGAAGAATATACCGCGATAACAGAGATAATAGCACAGGCAACTGACAGTGGTGATTACCCGTTGACCTATTACATTACCATGTCGCGCCAAAAAACGGTACAGGATATTTTAAAATCAGTGGTGGTTGATGATACACCATCAAAAGTGGATTTCCGCGAGAAAATGAGTCGGATGATGATGCATCCATTGTGGGGAATACCGATTTTATTGGCTATTTTATTCGCTTTTTATGAAATTGTCGGGGTATTTGGTGCGCAATTTGCGGTGAATTATCTGGAGAAAGTGGTTTTTGGTAAGTATCTGTTGCCACCGGTAACCCATTTTATTAACGCTATAATTCCATGGCAGATAATACGTGACCTGTTTATAAATGATTATGGGATTTTTACCTTGGGATTACGTTATGCTTTCGCAATAATTTTGCCGATAGTTACGACATTTTTCATAGTGTTTTCTATTATGGAAGACAGCGGATATATGCCACGTCTGGCGATGTTGATTGACCGCGTTTTTAAAGCAATTGGTTTGAATGGCAGGGCGGTTATACCCATGGTTTTGGGATTTGGTTGTGCCACCATGGCAACAATAGTCACCCGCACATTAGAGTCACGGCGCGAAAGGATTATCGCGACATTTTTGCTGGCACTTACTATTCCGTGCTCAGCACAAATGGGGGTTATTCTGGCGCTAATTGGTGGTCATATCGTATCATTATGGATATTTATACTGGTTATGACCGGTAATTTTCTGCTTATTGGGTTTCTCACCGCGCAATTTCTCCCCGGAGAAAAGCCGATTTTTTATATGGAAATCCCACCATTACGCATGCCGGCATTAAAAAATGTAATGGTGAAAACCTACACCCGGGTAGAATGGTATCTGAAAGAAATTCTGCCGTTATTTATATTGGCGTCAATATTTATATGGGTGGGCAGATTAACCGGATTATTTGATGTGCTGGTTAAATGGATGAGTTATCCGGTGCAATGGATAGGTTTGCCGAAAGAAGCGGCAGTATCTTTTTTGTATGGATTTTTCGGTCGGGATTATGGTGCCGCGGGATTATACGACCTGCACCAACAGAATATTCTGCAAAGTCAGCAGTTAATAGTGGCGGTGGTGACAATGGCGTTATTTATGCCATGTGTCGCGCAGTTTGCCGTGGCAATTAAAGAACGCGGATGGGGTATGGCATTGGGAATGGCAGCATTTATCTTCCCATATGCCTTTATTATCGGTTATCTGGTGAATATGGCAATTACCGCGTGGGGGTTAAAGTTATGAATGATGACAAAGTAATATGTCCGTTTTGTGGTAATAGCTACAGCATAGAAGAAAGTAAATATTCATGCTCGGGATGCAAAGGATTATCCGGTGGATGCACAAAATTAAAATGTCCAAAATGCAGTTATGAAATGCCTGCGCCTGCGGAATTACCGGCAAAAATTGCGTCAGCATATAATAAAATAGTTGAAATGGTGAAGAAAATATGGAAAAAATAGATATAAAATATGATACAGCCTGTTTAATACCCCTGGCGAAATTGCGCGCGGGTCAACATGGCACCATCGTTTCAATATTGTCGAAAAACGCGCAAACCATGCATAAACTAATGGCGTTAGGGGTGTTACCCGGTATGAAGATAACTGTACAGCAAACCTACCCGAGCATTCTTTTCAGAATAGGGCATACCCAGGTGGCAATAGATAACAAACTGGCACAGGAAATAATTATACATATCCCGGCAGATAAAAACACCCACGACGCAAAGCATCATGTTTTACATTCTGTTGTAAATAAGGGTTAACTTTTTTATTAACAGGACTTTCGCTGGTAATGAAAAATGCATTAATTGGTCGCTTCGACAGGATCAGCGACCGGTCACTGAGCCTGTCGAAGTGACCTTAAGCGAAAGTACTAATTAAAATATTTAGATAATCAAAGATAAAATACTTGACAAGTTATAGAACCAATAAAGTATACTTTATAAGTAAATCTTATAATTTTCATTATTAATAATGGAGAATTTAAACAGGTTTCTGCAAAACCTGTCTGAAATGTAGGGAATGCCGTCCCCGGCATTCCGTTAATTATAGAGTTTCTATCTAAAAGAGGAATGCCGGGGACGGCATTCCCTACAGAATTAAATATTTATAATTGGTTTTGCAAAAGCCCGTTAAAACAACGAATAATTAAATCATGTAATGATTTACAATGAAGGGGAAATTTAATGTTCAAACTGCGCCTGTTTACACTTTGTTATACGCTTTTATTCACGTTATTTTTGTGCAATGCTGATCTTCCTGGTTTTATGCCGCCGAATCCTCACTTTCCGCCAGAAATATTGGAAGATATGAAAAAGGAAGACGCACTAACGATGCGGGACTGTAATTATACTGTTAACCCAATTCGTGACGCCGGGAAATCTGGTATGCAAAATAGTCTGTCAAATGTAGTGATGCAGACATTAGTAACAGGTACAAAAAAAATGCCGTGCATCCTTATTAAATTCCCGGATCAAAATAACATTAATACAACCACAGATTTTCAGGATATGCTTTTTACAGTAGGAGGAATTTCAACGGGCAGTGTTCGTGATTATTACCAGGAAGTTTCATATGGTAAAATGACTATAGATGGTATCGTAAATGGGTGGTATACAACAAATAATCCAAAGTCAGGTTATGCTGGAACAACAGCTAAATGTGCATATGAAGCAGCACAGAAAGCGGATGCGGCAGGTTTTAATTGGGCACCTTATGATAATGACGGTGATGGTTATGTGGATTCTCTGTGGGTAATACACAGCGGTCTGGGTGCGGAAGAAAGTGGTGATAAGAATAATGATATTTGGTCACACTCATGGGATTTTTATAGTGCTGGTCTGGGTGTTTATACTACCGCAACAGATTGGCCGGGTCATGCCGGGCAGAAGATTAAAATTAAAAAATACATTATCATGCCGGAAAGAAGTAAAAGCGCTGGTGGTAATGGAACGATAGAAAGTATTGTAGGTATCGGTGTTTTCTGTCATGAGTTCGGCCACGCACTTGGTTTACCGGATTTATATGATGTAGGAGGAACCGGCGAAGGATTGGGTAACGCCAGTTTAATGGCCGGTGGATCCTGGGGTGGTAATGGTGGCGACACTAGATATCCTGCCCATTTAGACGCATGGTCGAAAATAGATTTGGGGTGGCTAACACCGGATGTTATTTCAACAAATGGTAATAAGACACTTAACTATGTCGAGTCCAATAATTCCTGTTACCTTTTAAAACCTTTAGGCAGTACAAATAATCAATATTTTCTGGTTGAAAACAGGCAACATACAGGATTTGATTCAACATTGTTTGCTACCGGAATATTTATTTACCACATAGATGAAGATATCATAAGTAGTTATAGGTCCACCAATAAAGTTAATAACAACACACATGCATATGGCGTCGCATTAGAGGAAGCAGATGCAACAACAGATAGTTATTCTTCCATGCATTTATTCAGTTCAAATGGTGGCAGAGGGTCAATAGGCGATTCATGGCCCAATGGTGTTAAAAATACATTCAGTGCGTCCAGCATACCAAGTACAAAGACAAATGCCGGTATAACGCAGAACTGTGGAATTACAAATATACCGGCAAAAAGTAATGCCATGACTGCTTTCTATTATATTCAACCGGCATTGGCACCATTAACCGGCGTAGTTCTTACAGCATCTCCCGCAAATACAATATTATATAGTCAGCCAGTTACGTTGACCGCGGTCGCAACCGGTGGGTTGAATTTATCATATAAATTTATGTTTGGCGCGATTATATTACGTGATTTTGCCAGCAGCAATAGTTTTTCCTGGACCCCATTAGCCATTAAAACATATAACGAGATAACCGTCATTGCTAAAGATACGGATGGGTCAACTGTTACATCTGTTCCAATTAGCATTACCACAAAAGTTTCACTTACCCCACTTTCTGCAGTAGCGTTAACGGTATCACCGGCAAATACAATATTATACGGAAAATCAGTCACGTTAACTGCCACCGCGACTGGTGGACAGTCGCTTCAATACAAATTTATGTATGGCGCGATAATATTGCGGGATTTTGCCAGTAATAATAGTGTTGTATGGACTCCTTTGGCAATTAAAACATACAGCAACATCACCGTTATCGCTAAAGATATTGATGCGACAACAGTAACATCATTGCCAATTAGTATTACTACAAAACCAGTGTTATCCGCAATTACCATAACATCATCTCCCGCGAATAGTTTATTGTTGGGTAATCCGGTTACATTATCCGCGACAGCAACTGGTGGTGTTAATCTGCAATACAAGTTTATGTATGGCGCGGTAATATTACGTGATTTTGCTGCCAGTAATAGTATTTCCTGGACTCCTTTAGCATTGAAAGCATATAGTAATATCACTGTTGTGGTGAAAGATATTGGTGTCGACCCGGTTGTTTCTATGACATCATCCGCTATAAATATTACTACTAAATCAGCATTAACCGCGGTCGCGTTATCATCCCTGCCGTTAACAACATGTTTAGTAAATACCCTCGTCACATTGACAGCAACCGCCACTGGTGGTGGGACAATACAATATAAATTTATGACAGGTAACACGATAATCCGCGATTTTAGCAATAGTAATACCTGCACATGGACACCCGTTGCAGCACAGGAATATCCACTTACTGTATTAGCAAAAGATTTACAGGCAGTTAATCCAAATACTACAGTAACATCATCGATTAAAACATTTGTTGTTACCGCATCTGCTAATCCATTATCAGCAGTATCACTATCTGCTTCGCCAACCACTGTACTATTTGGGACAACAGTTACACTTACTGCCACGGCAACAGGTGGCGTATCTGTTATGTATAAATTTATGTATGGTGCTTTAACTCTTCATGACTTTGCGGCATCAAACAGTTATACATTCACTCCATCTGCTGTAAAAACATATTCCGCTATTACTGTAATTGCCCGGGATAATGCTAACACCATTACATCATTACCGATTAGTTTTGTAGTGGCTAATATTCCTGTACCATAATGAAGATAGAAGATTTAAGAGTGATGGGTGAAATATTGTCTGAAACTTGATTCACATAATTAAATGAATTTCCAGGATTATTGTTTAACCGTTTAATTAATCGTATTGTTAGCATATTGATAAGATAAATATGCATGATTTCCTGATATTTGTTATCAAATAAATAAAAATGGTAAAATATATCTGTATATGAACGATAATATTCAATATAAATTATCTCAATTGCCTGCAGTTCCCGGTTGTTATCTGATGAAGGACGCGGGTGGTGCGGTTATTTATGTCGGTAAAGCAAAGATATTGCGTAACCGGGTGCGGAGTTATTTTGCTGATATATCTGACCAGCATCCGCGTACCCAGGTTATGGTGGCACAGGTTGTTGATCTGGATATTATAGCGGTTTCATCGGAAGAAGAGGCACTCGCTTTAGAAGCGAATCTTATTAAACGTTATAAGCCCCGTTATAATGTTCGTCTGCGTGATGATAAGTCTTACCCGTTTATAAAAGTTACCGTGAAAGATAAATTCCCGAAAATTTCAGTGGTGCGGGGTACGGCGCAATTATTGGATAACGCGCGCTTTTTTGGCCCATATGCTAATATCCGCGGGATGTGGGATATTGTTAAATTAGTACGACGATTATTTAAATTGCGACTGGAGACGCGGAACAGTCCTAACCGACGTTCCGGATGTCCGTGGCATGAAGAGGGGATATTACGTAAACGACCCTGTATAGATTATGACATCGGGCAATGCAGTGGTCCATGCGCTAACCTGATAGATGAGGATGGATATCGTTCTCAGGTGCGTGAGGCGTTATTATTCCTGGATGGACGTATGTTGCAGTTGGCGGATGATTTAACCCGGGATATGGAAAAGGCGTCGGCGGAGATGAGATTTGAGGTGGCGGCACGGTTGCGCGATAAAATGCTGAGTCTGCGGCAGATTAATCAGGAGATCGGAAGAGCACACGTCTGAAC
>CAZNLA010000240.1:0-8089 GCA_964573385.1 uncultured bacterium | reverse complement strand
CAAACTTCTTCCTTCATCATCAGTAATTGTTTCTGATGCTATTAATAATCTGAACCAGTACTTGGTTTCAGAAGCTTCTTTCAAAGATATGCTCATTTTTGCAATAAAATCAGGTTTAGTTTGACCATGCAAAGCTTCACTTATATTGGCACCTATACTTGTACCAGACTTTAGTAATTGTTGAGATATGACATATTCCTTTTTTGTCTCTCTCAGATATCTACATAATTTGACAACTTCAACTGCAAAATTAAAGCTCTTCATTTCAATCAAATTATCCATAATTATCTCCAAAAATAAATATCGATATTATCACAAAATATCTGGTTTAAAAATAATTTTCAATTTTCAATTAACTTGACTTCCCAACCTTTAACCACAATTTATGTTTAAAATTATTTTTAATTTTTAATTAATTTGCCTGCCCAACCTTTAACCACAATTTATGTTTATAATAATTTTTAACTTTTAATTTTTAATTTTTAATTAATTTGCCAACCCAACCTTTAACCACAATTTATGTTTATAATAATTTTTAACTTTTAATTTTTAATTTTTAATTAACCTTTCCATCAAACCCCCAATAACCTGGCGTGCCTTAGAATCGATCGGAATAGAGCTTACTGCTTCTCCACCCCCGTCCATTTCTGCTACGTTGTCATCGAAAGGTATGATTGCGAATAGTTCCAGGCCGGTTGCCGCTGCTTCCTTTTTTACCCCTTCCGGCAATATGCCGTTGGGAGCGCGGTTTATTATCAGGCCGCGGTGTTTCACCGGTGTACCCATTTCATTTGCCAGTTCGGCAATGCGGCCGGCGGTGCGGACGCCACGTACTGAACAGTCGGATACTATTATTAGATAATCTACGGCGATTACAGTTCGGCGGGACAGGTTTTCCAGTCCGGCTTCGTTGTCTATCACCAGGTGTTTATAATTGCTTGCCAGGCGTTGAATTACATCGCGCAGAACATTATTGGCGTAACAGTAACAACCGGGTCCTTCCGGACGTCCCATTATTATCAGGTCGTAACCATTCTGCTCCACCAATGCTTCCTGTACCCGCAAATCCAGGAACTCATTTTTGGCGACGCCGGTTAGTTCTTTGGCAATCTGCTTTGCATTCTCGCGGATTCCCCCGACGGTCGCTTCGTATTCAACACCCAACGCTTCGTTAAGGTTGGAATTAGAGTCGGCGTCTACCGCCAGCACTGGTGTCTCTTTCGAGTTAACCAACCACTGGATAATTAGCGAGGAAATAGTAGTTTTCCCCACTCCGCCTTTACCAGTTATCGCTATTGTTACGCTCATTTATTTTTAATTACCTGATTTTTTTATTGTAACCATATTAAAATTAACAGTACTTACTCTTTTTTATCGGTCGGATTTGACAGATCAGTCGGATGTTTAATGGGAAATAGCATCCTGGATGGTTGGAAGAGTGAAGTTTGAAAAAAGAAATTTTCACTCTTCACTCTTCACCCTAACCTCTTCACTTAATTCGCTGTTGCAATGCCTTACTGGTTTGTCCCAGCATTGAGAATACCAGTTCTGCGTCTGCTACCGGCAATGAACCGGTGCCGCATGATGGTGTGATCATCGCCTGGTTGATAATTAAATCGCGGTCTATTCCGGCGGATTTTGCCAGGTTGTCTACGCCGGCATCGAATTTCGCAACCAGTGATTCCACTGTAGAACTTTGGATTTTTGAACTGCTGGTGGGTATAACTCCCCATGCCAGGCCCTTGCCTGCTTCCAGGTGTGCTTTCATCGCTTGTGGGTACAGTGCAACCGTATCGCCAAAATCATACGCGTCAAAGTTAACCAGATCAACGCCGGCGTCAATTAAAATGGACCATTCAGTGTTGCCGCAACAATGAACACCGGCAATACCACCGGCAGCATGTACAGTTTCCACCACTTCATTTAATTTTGCGACGACGTCATCACGGGATACGCTTACGTATGTTGATGAGCCAAATGCTGATAAAATTGGTTCATCAATAAAACATATCACGTTTTCCGCGAACTTTTTGTATCTTTCAATCTGCCAACGACATTTCATTGCCAGGCCTTTTACCACAATGTCGACAAATTCGTCATTATAATAAATTGCTCTTTTATTTTCATCCACAATTGTCAGTCCAAAACTAATTGGGCCGGTGGTTTGTACTTTCACGTAAGGTCGTTTTACTCCAGATGCTTTCAGTGCGGTTTCCATGGCGTAAAAACCTTTAGAGAATTCCGGGGTAATCTGGAAATAATCCATATTTTCCATGATAAAGTTTTCATAAAATGCCGCCTGGTCCATGGAATAATCACCGGTGGTATCAATATACATACGCTCTTTTTCGCGGTCTATTACTACCCGTGGTATACCCTCGGAATATTGAACTTCCATCTGTTCGTTTATACCCAGTGCAGGTAATTGCGGCCAAATCGGCGCGTCAGGAATGTTTTCCAGCACAACGCGGACGGCGTCTTCGGGCTTGGCGTGGGGTAAACTGCCAATAGCAGTAGCGATACATTTTGTCGATAAACTCATGGTAATCTCCTCAGTTTAAGATTTATTTTGTGCGTTTATTTTATCATAAATGGCGCGAAATGAACTCATTAATTCATCATCGCCAAGGTCAATTAATGCGCAACCTTTGCGGTCGGCCAATGCAATGCGCGAGTCAAATGGTATTACACCGAGAACGGAATTTTCACCAAATTCGGATTTAATCCATTCCAAATCTTCTGCCGGGGCAGTGGATTTATTCAAAACTATTGCGATATTGCTGATACCCAGTGATGAACCCATCTCTTTAACGCGGTGTGCGGTTTCTACACTGCGTTTGCCGGGTTCAACAACAGCAATCATTAAATCAACCCCCATGGCAGTACCACGTCCCAGGTGTTCAATCCCGGCTTCCATGTCAAGAATAACCACTTCGTCGCGTTTTAAAACCAGGTATCTCACCAGCGATTTCAGTAATACGCTTTCCGGACATGCGCAACCACCGCCTGCCTTTTGCGCGGAACCGATAATTATAACGTCAACACCAGCATGACGAACCGCATATTTTTCCGCGATACCTGTAACATCCGGATTTAATGAAAATATCTGCCCGACTTCACTTACTTTGGCGCCGGTTCGTTCTTCTATTAACTTTCTTTCTTCCGCTATGGTATGCAGCAAATCTCTTTCATCCGGGGTTAACCCAACCGCCGATGCCAAATTCGCGTCAGGGTCAGCATCAATTGCCAACACTTTGCACCCGGCATTAGCATATAAACGCGCTAATGTACCTGCTAATGTCGACTTTCCCACACCACCCTTGCCGGATATTGCAATTTTTAATGCCATGTTGTTCCCTTATATGTATAATTTCGGTTATTTGATGTTGTTCCGAATAATACATTATCAAAATATCATGTAAAATTCACTAACTATAGCACTTTCATGCTGACTGTTGTATTATGGTATCAAGTTTACATTTGCAACAGAAAAGTTACACAAATAATGATGGTCGTCAGAAGATTTAGATGAATATAAAACAGCATTTATACAATTTTTTTATGTGAAAAATATGACAATTATTCACCGCAAAGGAACACCAGGGTATTATATATACAGGACTTTCGCTTAAGGTCACTTCGACAGGCTCAGTGACCGGTCGCTGAGCCTGTTGAAGCGACCAATTTCATGCTGATTTTTGCTAAAAAGCGAAAGTCCTGATATAAATTCTTCTTTTATGGTCTTTTGCGAGCTTTTGTGGTGAATTATAATAGTTTGTAGGCAAAATTCCACATTAACTTATTAAACTTCTGTATAAACAATCTGAAAACCAGTAATTTAATATTGCATATTTGCCATTATGCCTGGCATTATTCCACCGTTTGGTGTTTTAATGACGGTCACTTTTAATGATTTATCAGAATTTTTATTCTTTAGTGCCGGCAAATCAACATCAAAAAGCATAGATACCGCAAAACCGCTTAATGCCCACTTCCCGGAATCACTCAGCATATCTGCGGATGTATAGGTATTATCGGCCGCTATCATTATCCCGCCATAACCCAGTCCTAATAACCCGGTAAATAAACCTGACTTCAGAGATTTGCCAAAACGCCCACCAACTTTATTTGGATTTTTCAAATCCTGTGGTTCACTCACCACCGTCCATTTTCCATCTGCGCCTTGTTGCATATTATTTTTTACAATTTTATCAAGTGTATCCGCACGGTCTTTGCTGGCTGGGTGGTCAAGTAATAGTTTTATATCGCCACTTGGATATTTATCTGCCATTTTATTCCACAGGTTTACTGTTGCCCTTGGGTCATAACCTGCCTTAACCGCCATTACCAGCCCTTCGCGATCCGCGCGGTATTCCTGAGTACGACTAAACCCTTTCTGCATAAATAACAATAATAATCCCTGCATAGTTCCGCTGTTTTTATCATCACCAAATAATATGGAGTTTAACACCGCAACAGCGGTTAATTTTGCCATTTCGCTGCTTGCGTCCTGATGGTTGTTATGTGTTATTTCGTGTGCAACTACTCCTGCTAATTCATCTTCTGTTTTCATGTCATTCAACAGTCCTGTCCAGATACATACAACGTCCGGTGATGACATGCCGGCACTGGCAAAAGCATTCCATTCTTTAACTTCCATCACATAAATATGGTAATCTTTTGTCATCTTCTGGGCATTGAATCTGGCAACAACGTTTTGTACTAACGCAGAGTTTGTCCCGGTGTATTCTTTTGCCAGCATAAACTTTGCGTTATTCATCTCCTTGGATACTGCTGTCATAAAATCATTTGGCGCGTATGTCTTTGCGGTATTCTGCGCAAATGTTGCAGAAATAAATAAACAAATAAAAATTGTTATTGTATTGCGAATTATATTCATAATTAACCCATCCTTTAAGGTGACTATATTATAACTGATTTTACATGTAATGTCATATTTAATTCGGTGAAAAAAGAATAAAATACGATATTTTATTCAGAATTTTTATGTGGAAATTAATGTATAAAATTACATTTAAAAAGGTTATTTTGCTTGTAATCAGGTGATAATGGGAAATATAAGTTATTATTCAATTGATACCAATAAGCTGAAACATTTAACAAAACTTTTGATTTTAATGATAACAGGACTTTTGCTGTTAAAGAGAAATTATGCTTATAATGGTCGCTTCGACAAGCTCAGCGACCGGTCACTGAGCTTGTCGAAGTGACCGTGAGCGAAAGTCCTGGATAAATATGCCTGAAAGTGGTCATCTAAGTTACCTTTGAGAGACTTGGATTTTAATATAGTTCTATTGACAATTAACGGCTATACAAACAAAATAAAGAAGACGTAATGAATTATTCGATATATCTGAAAAATATTTCGATAGAATAGGGAAGCAATAATGATTAATATTGAGAAGATAACCGATATTGCCGGATTATGGCGTGTTGCCGGTGCTGATACTGTCGGTTATGCAATTGTTAGTAATGGAAAATCGCTGTTGATAGATTGTCCGGATGGTATCAATGCTGACATCTTAATATCTGCCGGTATACCAAAACCGGATGCAATAGTGCATACTCATGTGCAAACAGAACATTGCTGTGAATGGCAAAATTTGTCTGATGTTCCGGTATATGTGGCACAATCTTCCCGCGAAGTGGCGTTGATAAGTGATGAATATATTAAGGAAAGTAAGACCTTCTGGCCATTGGACCGTGGTTGGGATACCCGCGGAGAAGAAAAATATGGTATAGGCGGTTGCGTTACAGAACGTATACCGGGACAACCATTGAATGTAAAAGATATCTTGGTTCCCGGTAATAATTTTTGCTGGGGTGATGTTGAATTAACTATTCTTGCGCTTCCGGGCAGTGGTAAACGCGCCATAGGTTTTTGGTGGAAATCAGAAAATATAATATTCACCGGAGATTTGTTTTACGCGGGTGGGTATGTGGTAAATTTGTATGATCTTGAACGCAGTTATGGTATACCATCCGGCTATGAACAGATGATAACATCTTTAAAACAGGTTTCAGATTTATCACCACGGTTGTGTTTGCCTTCCACCGGTCCGGTGATTACAGATGTTAATTCAGATATCGCCCGACTGTTACCCATGCTGCAAGACCCCTGCCAAGTACAACCAGTAAGAACAGATTTGAAATGGCAATTGACCGGTTTCACCCCGTTACGCACCATCGGCACGCGTTGGCGTGAAAATTTCCCCGGCGTTTTTCAAAATAATAATTTTGGCAATATGATTTTATTTATTGATGATGACGGTCGTGGATTGGCGATAGATCCGGATATCTGTGTGTGGGATAGTTGGGAAGAAAGCGTTAACGCCTTCAATGCCGACCTTGATTTGCTGGAAAAAGAGGCAGGTTTAAAAACTGTTGAATGCGCATTGGTGACGCATTACCACGGCGACCATTTTCAAAACGCGCTGGAATTGCGCAGACGGTATGGCACCCGCATACAGGCCACAAATGACGTGGCAAAAATCATGGCGCAACCGGGTGATTTCCCTTACCCTTGCCTGGTGGACTGGTATAACTTCCCATTTGATAATGTTGTTGTTGACGATATATTAACTTATAACCAGGAATATAATTGGCACACGGCAAATATTGTCCCCATTCATACCCCCGGGCATTGTAATGGCCACACCGGGTACGCCATAACCTGGAACAATAAAAAGATATTCTGCTCCGGCGATGTCGTGCAATATGGTGCCGGTCCGATTAGCGCCGGTTTGTCATTAATCTATAATGACACCGCCTGGCCAAACCGCAGCATGGCAGTTACATTGCGAAGAATGATAGATTTCCAACCGGATTATATATTAGGTGGTCACAGCCACGCGTTTCAGGACACAGATGGCAGCATATTGCGTGACATGCTGACTTTACAACTGCAAGCAGAAGAAAATCTGAAAAAGATAATTTATGACGGCAATACTCTGCGGGCAATGACCCCACCGGGATACGACGAAGTCAGATTAATGTTGTAGATGGTGAAAACGATTAGGCCGTTAGCACACAAATTGGTATAAAAAATCAGGATTTAGCAAAGGTTACTGAACTTCTACTCGAAATATAGTCGATTTCAACCGAATTCAACCGGTTTCTACCGATTTCGTACGATTTCAATATATATTAGCCACGGAGTGGTGACATAATGAGTAACCCCAGGCGTCAGCCTGGGGAAGTAACGGCTATTAACATGAGCCTTGTAAAGGCGACTTTATGAAAGCACCTCTATAAACTCTTCTTTTGCGTTCTCTGCGTTCTTTTGTGGTGAATTACAATGGAAATATTAATGACAATCGCTTCCGGGAGATGTATCATTTCAAATAAATGCGAATAAATTAAGGAAACATTGCGATACATTTCTCAAAAGCGATTGTCTTGTGATGATATCTGATATCCACATTATTGTTATTCCCTGATTACTGATAAGATTTTTCAAGAAAAGATTAATAGATGATTAAGATATGGTTAAGATATAAATAATCTGATGCAGGCTTTAATAAAATTCACCACAAAAGAACGCAAAGAACACAAAGTTTATCATAAACTCTTCTTTTGCGTTCTTTGCGTTCTTTTGTGGTGAATAAAAATAGTTATTGCTTTTTTACTTCAATATTTTGGTTAAAACTATAAATTTCCACTGATTAAAAATATCGGATAACTGACCATTGCACCCTCTGCGTTGGGGCGTTCAATGGTGTATGCTGTCCTGATATCAATATTTTTAAATCCAACTTTTTCTAATTCCCCGGCAAACCATTCGCGATTAAAACCGAAATGGTAGATGCCAGTATTATCGGGGTGAAAAGTACCGGGTTCGGTATCAAGGTCGGCAAGGGCAATATACCCACCGGGAGTTAGCATATTGGTGAAGGTGCGCAAAAGGGCAGAAACATCATCAATGTGATGCATAGCCATAGAACTCACAATTACATCTGCTTTTATTTCCGGGGTAGATAGCGTTAAATCAATACACTCAATATTAGACTTGTCCGCAAATAATAAGCGGTATCTTTCGGACTCTTTTCCAGCCATACATCGTTGTGCT
>CAZNLA010000239.1:0-8094 GCA_964573385.1 uncultured bacterium | reverse complement strand
TAACACAGCGATTATTTGTGAACCGACAAAAAGAATGAAGCTTATCGCGGAAAGGATAGGATTTATGGTACCTAATAAGTTGGGAGTTTAGGTTAAATATATAACCGGGACTAAATTTACCGGATTTAACCCAGTCCCCTGCTTTATATAGAAGAGTGAAGAGTGAATTTTTAAATTTCACTCTTCACCATTCACTCTTCATCCTTCACATAGCCGGGCTCTCGCCCAGTTCCAAACAGAGACCAAGTCTGATAATGATGATGTTAAAATGTTACCACAATAATTTTTAATCTTTAATTCTTAATTTTTAATTTCAAAATAATTTGCAATTTACAATTTACAATTTACAATTTACAATTTACAATTCAACTACATTTACTAAATAACAACCATCTCTTCTTCAATGGTACATCGCAAATTAATTGTGCCGGGCAGACACTGCAGTCAAAGTTGCTTTTTGCTGGTTTCTCGTTGTGTCTTTCCCGTATTTTATTGCATTTTTCTTTTAACTGTTTTAATTCATTTTCCGGCATTTATTATTACCTGGTCAGCATTTCAACAATTGCCCGCACTGGTTCGCCGGTGCCGCCTTTGGCGCGGTATGGGCGGGGTTTATCAATGAATGCGGTGCCGGCGATGTCCAGGTGGGCCCAGCATTTATTTGTAACAAATTCCTGCAGGAACATTCCGCCCTGGATTGCGGAGCCTTCTCTGCCGCCGGAGTTTTTGATGTCTGCAATATCGCTATCCATTAAATCACGGACTTCTTTGTCAAATGGCAATGGCCACATTAATTCTCCGGTAGCTTTGCCAGCTTCAATTAAGCGATTCTGCAATTCTTCATTGTTGCCCATTACTGCTGTCCACACTCGTGATAATGCTATTACACAACCACCGGTAAGGGTTGCCATATCTATAATTTCGTCAAAATTAAACTCGGACGCGTAAGATAATGCGTCTGCCAGGGCTAGCCTGCCTTCCGCATCGGTATTATCAACTTCTATTGTTTTGCCATTTCTTGCCCGCAGGATATCATCTACTTTGTAGGCTCCGCCATCTATCATGTTCTCACATGCCGGTATCATGCCGGTTACGGTAATGTTCGGCTTTAACTGTGCGATAGCCTGCATTATGCCAATTACCGCGGCCGCGGCAGCCATATCCGCTTTCATGGTGCGCATTGAATCTGATGGTTTTAATGATAAGCCGCCACTGTCATAACATAGACCTTTGCCAATGATACAAACGTTTTTTATTGCATTTTCCGGTTTATATTCAATTTGTATAAATCTAGGCGGGTTGGTGCTGCCTCTGCCTACCATATGCAGACAATTCATTTTTTCTTCTATAATTTGCTGTTCGTCCCAAATGGTACAATTCAAATTAAATTTATCCGCCATTTCTTTTGCTTTACCGGCGAGAATAGCGGGAGTCATGGTGTCCGGTGGTTCATTTGCCAGGTCTCTGGCCACGCATTCCGCCTGCGCAACGATAGTTCCTTTTTGAATTGCGTTTACAACCTGTTCATTTATCTCATTAAGAATTATTTCATCAATTTGAATTACCGGAGAATCAACAGGAACAGATTTAAACTTAGCAAAGCTGTAATCACCCAGAATCGCGCCTTCTGTAAATGCCTGGGCACTGATGCTGATATCAGCAGCAACCGGCAAAGATGATACGATTTTTTGTAACTTCATTTCTTTTGCAGTTTTGGCTATTTTTGCGGCAGCTTTTCTGATACAGTCATGTTTTACATCAGTTTTTTTACCCATGCCAATTAGCATGATGATTTTAGCAGGCAATTTACCAAATGTTGGGAATGTTAATATTGAACCTGCTTTACCTGAAAACTGATGTGTTTTCATAGCGTCTGATAACCAACCATTTAATTTTTCATCCGCGTTAAGCGCGATACCGGTTATCTGTTCGTTTTCGTAAATATCAATTACCAGCAAATCTGCCGATAATGTCAGGATATCTTCTGTTGTGGATTTAATAATCATTGTTTTTACCTTTTATTTTTGAATGGTCCTTCCTGATCTGTTATGGGTGATAATACTGCTGTATTATCATGGTGATGATGGTCGGTAAGTCTTACACTTACGATTTTTGATACCCCGGCTTTTTCCATGGTTACCCCGTATAAGACGTCTGCCGCTTCCATAGTGCCTTTATTATGAGTAATAATGAGAAATTGGGTGTCTTTGGTGAAATCACGCAAAACATCGCAGTATCTGCCAACATTCGCTTCATCCCATGGCGCGTCAATTCCATCCAGTACTACAAATGGGCTTGGTTTAATACGTAACATGGCAAATAGCAATGCCAAAGCGGTTAAAGCGCGTTCGCCACCGGATAATTGTAATAAGTTCTGGTTGCGTTTACCGGGAATGGTGACATTAATATCAATGCCACTTTCTAAAATATCATCCGGGTTCGCCAATTCCAATTCTGTTTTGCCACCACCGAATAATCTTACAAATAAATCCTGGAACTCTCTTTTAACTTCGCCGAATGCCCAAATAAATTTTTCTTTACAGGTTGCGTCTATTTCGATAATGACTTTTGACAGGCTATCCCGACCTTCTTCCAAATCTTTCCTTTGTCCTGTCAGGAAATCCAGGCGTACTTTAACTATGTCGAACTCATCAATTGCGCCAACATTAACCACACCCAGGTCGTCAATTGACGTTTGCAATTCCTTCATCCTCAGCAGTGCTGTTCCCTTATTTTGTATCTGAGTCGCTTTTTTTGTCGCTTCTTCTATATTCAGTTTGTAATCTTCATATAATTGCGTTTCCAAAAATCCGATTTCAGATTCAATTTGTGTTGTTCTGATTTCCTGGTTATGCCTGCGGTCGGATGATTTTTCGATTATTTCGCGTTTTGATTTTTGTTCTTCCAGGTTGTTGCTGATTTTATCCAAAGTTTCCGCGCGTTTATTTTTAGCGGTATCAAGTTCTCCGCAAGTACGCGCGAACTGTTCACGCATCATCAGTAATTCTTTAATAGTTGCTTGTTCTTTTATCGTTAGTTCTGAATTATTTTTTAATAACTTATTAATAATCTCTTCACTTTCCGAAAGTTTTAATTTTGATGAATCCCGCAGAGACTCGGCGCGTTTTCCTGCGTTTACCGCATTATTTTGTTTGCCTTTCAACTCAGTCATTTTAATGCGTAATGATGAATATTTCTCTGATATTTCATCACGTTTTTTTTGGCTGCCTTGTAAATCAACTTCGGATTTCTTCACATTCTCTTCCGCAACTATTTGTTGCGCTTCAAGTGAAGTTAATAAAAGTTTACATTCATCAACCTTCAGTCCGGCGTCGGTTAATTCTTTCAGCAACCACTCATTTTCTTTATTTAACGCGTCGATTCTATCTGTACGTGATTTTACATCTCTATTTATTCCGGCAATATTTCTTTCTGCTTCATTAATGGTATTTGCTATTTTTTCCGCATCTTTACCGAGTTTTGATATTTCAGCATCAAGGTTTAATATTTCTGTATTAATTTTTTGACTGGCGCTTCGAGCGTTTTCTGCCTTTTTCTCTTCTGCTGTAATGGTATCGTTAAGTTCCGCTAACTCCCGTTTTCTTTTCAGCAGTCCACTGCCTTTATTCATTGAACCACCGGTTATGGTACGGGCAGGTGTTACTACTTCACCATCCAGGGTGACGATACTCTTCCAACCGCGTGCTGTGCCAGATTTAGCGAGTAATAAAGCAGCATCAAGATCTTCAGCAATAATAATTTTACCCAACAAATGCTCAGAAACCTGAATGAATCTGTTTTCAAAATCTACCAAATCCACTGCTAATCCCAATATACCACTGGTAGGGGGGAAATCGGCACATGGAGCAGGTTTTACTATATCCAATGGAATTAATGTGGCGCGACCGGCTTTTTTATCCTTAAGAAAGTTAACTGCTTCACGCGCGGAGATTTCGGAGTCCGTCACAACATCCTGCAAATCGGCACCCAAACCAACTTCTATTGCTGTTTCTAATTTCGCTGGTACTTTCAAAATCTCGGAAACCGGATAATATTCGCCCCGAATAATTCCTTTTTCTGATGCTGCAATTACCGCGCGAACCCCCGGATAATAACCTTCCAGTGATTCCTCAAGTTCCTGCAAAGTGCGTTGTCGTGATTTTAATCCTGCCAGAGACTCCCGTGTTTTTGCCTCATCACGTCTTAACAGATTCTGCTTTTCAATAGCATTATTGCGGCGTTGCATCATTTCCGCGCGGTCGGCGGTCAATTTTTCACGGGTAGCAATCTTTTCGTCCGCATTTTTACGTGCTTCTGTTAAAGATTTTTGCAGTTCCAATAAGATATTATTCAGCGATAAAAGTTCATCATTTATCCGTGTTGTTCTGCTTTCAGAAGTCGTCCGGAATGATTCTGCTTTCGTTAATTCATTTCTTGCTTTGGCAGATTTATCCAATGATGTAATATATTCATCCCGCAACCGATTAATTTCACTTAATTTTGCTGTTAATATTGATCCGGAGTTTTGATATTCTTCATCAACTGTTTTCATTTCCAAATCAAGTGCGGTTAATTCTGCCAGTAATTTTTCTGCTTCAATTTTTGAATTAGCAATTTCTGATGAAAATTGGTCCTGTTGTTGTTTTATATCATCAATTTCTTTGTTAATTCTTTCTATTTCGCGATTATTGGATTTTTGTTGCTCTTTTATCAGTTCAATTTGGTTTTCAATTCCCTGAACCGCCGTGGCCATTCTGCCTTCTAATTTACGCTGTTCATCCAGTCCGTCTTCCAGTAACTGTAATTCCGCGCGTAAGGTAGCTTCATTTAATTCAACCAAACTCAAATCATGCCGCAGTGATTCTAACTCTTTTATGATCTCTTCTTCGCGTTCTTTTGACCGTTGCAGTGAACTGTGCAACCCCTGAAATTGCATTACTAACAAAGATAATTTCAAGTCTGTCAGTTCATCAGAATATTTTTGATACATTTTCGCTTTTTCTGACTGTTCTGAAAGAGGTAATATCTGACCCTGCAATTCCTCGATAATATCAGAAACCCGCAACAGATTAAGTCGGGTATTTTCCAGTTTACGAAGTGCCTCTTTTTTTCGTGCCTTATATTTTGTTATCCCTGCAACTTCTTCAAATAACGCGCGCCTATCTTCTGACCTTGATGACAATACCGCGTCTACTTCTCCCTGACTAATGATGGAATATGACTGTTTTCCTAATCCGGTATCCATAAACAGGTCCTGAACATCACGTAATCTCACCGGTACACGATTTATTTGATATTCAGATTCGGCAGAACGAAATACACGCCGGGTGATGGTTACCTCGGTATAGTCGGTAGGTAACAGATTTTTGCTGTTATCCAGTGTTAAATGGACTTCCGCGAAGCCCAACTGTTTGCGCGCGTCAGAACCATTGAAAATAACGTCGGTAGATTTGGATGATCGGAGAGACTTCATCCCCTGTTCGCCAAGAACCCATAAGATAGCGTCGCTGATATTACTTTTACCTGAACCGTTGGGGCCTACAATAGCAGTAATTCCCGGGCCAAATTGAAGTTCGGTACGGTCTGCGAAGGTTTTAAATCCATATAGTTCCAGATTTTTTAAATACATTATCGGTTAAAATTATACGCAAAATAGAGGTAAAAAGTCAAAGAAAAAACCGGGCAAGCCATATTGACCTACCCGGTTAACAATTAAACTATTACAGGACTTTCGCTTAAGGTCACTTCGACAAGCTCAGTGTCCGGTCGCTGAGCCTGTCGAAGCGACTATTTTTCAAGCAAATTTCTCTTTGAAAGCAAAAGTCTTGTTATTAATTATTGGATTCTTCACCATATTCATACATCAGGCCAATTGTTGTAACACCACTTTCGCGTGTTCCAAATGGGTTAGAATTGCCAACCTGAACCCACAGGCTATCACTCGCTTTAACACGAACACCTACGCTGATTGATTCATTTCTGATCGTTTTCGCTTTATCTTTCATTGCTGGCATATAATCTATCATAAATGAATCGCCTTCTTTAGTTGTGAAAGATATGCCACCGAAAGTAGAAAAAATAGTTGATGATGCATTTCCACTAAATTTAGAAACCATTACTCCCAGATGACCACGTAATGGAGTTGCACCGTAGGAAGCTAATTTTTCTCCGAAAAGTATTCTTGAACCTACAACATATAATTCAAAATTATTAATACCGGTAAAATTATCTTTCATGCTTCTTGCGCCAGCAGCAACAGCAGAAGTGGTTACTCCGGGTATTTCGCCCCAAAGTACTTTCTTGATACCACCACCTACTAATCTGCTACCATTTGTTTTATCATAATATGTAATGAAAAATTCCAAATCATTTTTTTTACCGGCAGTCAGACGCATGGGGATACCGTTGTCAGATTTTAAATCAATGACATCACCGGCCAGTTGAAATCCTGTTATACCTATTGCTTCAGCAGTTGGTATTTGCATCAGGCCTGTGTCACCATTTAATGTTGGGTATGCAAATGCTGTTAAACATAAGCAAGCAACAACCGACAATATAGAAATTCTAAGCATTAATTAATCTCCTTTTATAAATTGTATCTTTTTTTGCGGGTTTGGCAAATAGCTATATCATGAATCTTTAGAAAATAATGCGATTCTCGGGATAATTCTTATTTAATATACCAAATTCGATGATGAATTGATGACAATTTTATTAAAATTTATATTTTAGTTCTTCAAATATTCATTCCGCTTTTATGTTAAATTTTGTTACAATTAGTTATTCCACTTATATTATACGATAATCCGGTATTTAGTTAATATGAACAGGATTTTCGCTCAATGTTTAACAATGGTCGCTTCGACAGGCTCAGCGACCGGTCACTGAGCCTGTCGAAGTGACCTAAAGCGAAAGTCCTGATGAATTATCGTAAAACTATTTGCTTGTTTAGGTTTTTAATATTAATAAGGTGAAAAATGAATAAAAAAATATTTACGTTGCTTTTATTGTTATGCAGCATTACTCTTTTTGCTGTTTCTCTGCGTGATCAATATAGAACATTAAATTTTTCTACTGAAAATTCTCAGATAAAAAAATGGCTGGTTTGCGGCCCTTTCAGTTTTGCCGGCACTGGTATGACTGCCACAGAGGCGGCGGATAATGATTTCCTATTGTTGCATGGTGCCGAAGCAGGATTGCGTCCGGTTAGTGGTATGGTTCACCATGCTATTGACGGCAGCGAAGTTGCCTGGCAAAAGTTTGAATCGTCAACCGGAACTATATTCTTCTCATCAGCGTTTCCTGAACTACCTGAAGATAACAGCGTATGGTATGCCTGTACAAATATACAAAGAAAAAAAGCCGGTTCGGTGATATTGACCATAAATTCCAATGTATCATCGATTATTTATGTTAATGGCAGGGAAGAAAATAAAAAAATATTGCGTACCGACAATGGATATTTTGATATGTGCGAAGTTCAGATGAAAGCCGGTGACAATGTTGTAATGATAAAATTAATACAACAGAAAACTGGTGGTAATTTTCTTCTTGGAGTTTTAGAACCATCACAGGCAGAAACCCAGGAGGCTGCCGCCGGCAGAATATCTCCGTCTATTGCGAGTTATGATGAGGCAAATAACGAATTATCAATTTTGACAGATGATAAACGTTCCGGTTTATTAATGATTCGTCCTGATGTTAAAGTTGAAATATTGACGCCAGGATGGAATAAATTGGCAGAAAAAACCGCACCCCGGGGTGAATATATATTATTTGATACCAAAGATTTGCCGGATGGGACATTTGAACTGCGTTGTACATCTTCTGATTTGGAAAGTAAACCGGTACGGGCATATTTAATGTGGTATAAAGGAAATCCAATAGTAACCGCAAAAAAAATACAGGCTTCAACGGTTACACAGCCAAATACAGATACCGATTATCGTAAAAACTTGTTAGCTCAGGTTTTAGCCGACCGTTTAGGTGCCGATTTAACTAAAGTTAAAGCAGATGCCTGGTTGTCTGTTTATAATATTTTTATGGAATATGAAGAATTAATAATGGATGATGCTGGTAAAATAGGATCAGAGC
>CAZNLA010000238.1:0-8170 GCA_964573385.1 uncultured bacterium | reverse complement strand
CGCCACTCGGTGTCAGTCTCTGATAGACGTTCTTCCCCTCTCCTCGGGGAGGGAATTGAGGGGTGGGGATTTTTGGGAATTGCAATCTATAATAAGGGAAAAATAGGTTTTGAAATTGATTGTTATGATTATTGTTTAATTCATAAAAGTCTAAACATATTTTGACTTCACTGGTTAGACTTTAATCATATTTTAAATTAATAAATTTGTGTAAGCGTTTACACCTGTGGTTATGAATGCTGAAGGCAGATTCTATACAATTTACCAGGTTTTACCTGAGACTGTTTGAATTTATTTTTCAGAAAGATACCTTAATAATTGCTCAGCAAGCATAAAAGATGGTTGTCAAAATAGGTTAAAAAAAGGTAAAATTAGTTGTTCAAAGTTAATATCGGAGGAAAGCAAGTGGCATCGTATAAGATAGCTGTTATTCCCGGTGATGGAATCGGTCCAGAAGTAATTCGCGAAGGCGTGAAAATACTTGATTTAATATCGAAAAAATATTCTATCAAATTTGAGTATGAATATTTTGATTGGGGTGGCGGGCGCTACGTATCAATTGGTGAAGTAATGCCTGAAAACGCCATTGAGATAATGAAAGGTTATGATGCTATTTATCTGGGTGCTGTTGGTCGGTTGGATGTAAAAGCCGGAATTATTGAGCAACAGTTGCTTTTAGGTTTGCGTTTTGGCCTTGATCAATATATTAATCTGCGACCGGTAAAATTATACCCCAATGTAAGTTCACCATTAAAAGATGTTACTCCTGATGATATAGATTACATAGTTGTTCGCGAAAACACCGAAGACGTTTATGTAGGTACCGGTGGTTTTACCCATAAAGGGCAACCAAGCGAAGTAGCAACCCAGGTTGCAATTTATACCCGCATGGGTGTTGAACGTTGTGTCCGTTATGCTTATGAATTAGCACGCACACGACCACGCAAAAAATTAACATTGGTTGATAAATCAAATGTGTTGACATACGGCCATGACCTGTGGCAACGCGTTTTCAAAGAAGTCGGCGAAGAATATCCTGATGTTCAACAGGACCACGCATATGTTGACGCCTGTTGTATGTTCCTGGTTAAAGAACCGCATCGTTATGATGTTATTGTTACAACCAATATGTTTGGCGATATCATTACAGATTTAGGCGCGATTACACAGGGTGGTATCGGTATCGCCCCATCCGGCAATATTAATCCGGAAGGTGTATCAATGTTTGAACCTGTACATGGCAGTGCGCCACAATTTGCGGGTAAAAACACTGTCAGCCCATTAGCGGCGATATTAGCGGCCGCCATGATGCTGGAAAGTCTGGGAGAAAAAGCTGCCGCCAAAGATGTAGAAGACGCGGTGATATCAGCATTAGCAACCGGACAAATACCGAGTCTGGATGTGGGCATTATCCCCACAGATAAATGTGGCGATTTAGTGGCAGGATTTGTGAAATAGATTTTAAAGGGATGCATAGAACTGCATCCCTTTTTGATTTTTATCGGGAGATAAAAGTGCTGAATAAAGTTGTTGCTGTTATATTAGGTGCCGGAAAAGGCACACGAATGAAGTCTAAAAAAGCAAAAGCGCTGGCGATGTTATGTGGCAGACCTTTGGCGTATTTTCCGGTAAGGGCAGCCCGAGAGGCCGGCATTGACCGTGTGATTATGGTGGTAGGGCATCAGGCCGAAGCAGTGCAGAACGCTATTGGTGATAGTGTTGAATACGCGTTACAGGTACCACAAAATGGCACCGGTCACGCCGTTATGATGACCGCGGATATCCTTAAAGATTTTGATGGCACAGTTTTAGTTCATTGTGTGGATGTACCATTATTACCGGCGGACGTAATGAAAGAGATGCTGAACAAGCATAAGAATGATGGCAATGCGGCAACACTGCTGACGGCTATATATAATAATCCCGGTAAATATGGCAGAATAATTCGTGATTCTGATGGAACGAATGTAATTAAAATTGTAGAAGCGCGTGATGCCAATCCGGATGAATACGCGGTGAAAGAAATTAATGCCGGTACATACTGTTTTGATTCAAAATTGTTATTTTCCGCTTTAAAAAGAATAACGCCGGATAATGACCAGAATGAACTATATTTAACTGATGTGATAGAGATTTTGATAAAAGATGGACATCGCGTTGGCGCGGTGATAGCGGATAAAGAAGAGATTGTCGCAGGCATAAATGACCGCGTGCAATTAGCAGAAGCAGAAGAAGTTTTGCGTAAAGATATTTGCAAAAAGCATATGGAAAATGGTGTGACAATAACAGACCCAAAATCGACATTCATTGAATTGGATGTTGAAATAGGGCAGGATACGGTTATTCATCCATTTACCATGATTTTTGGCAAAACTACAATTGGTGAGGATTGTGTAATTGGCCCGTCTTCGCAACTTTTTGATGCAGTGGTTGAAGACAATTGCGCCGTTATAAGTTCGCGTGTGGAAAAATCTGTATTAAGATCCGGTGCGGAGGTTGGACCATTCAGTCGTTTACGCCCGGGTTGTGAAATATGCACCGGCGGTCAGGTAGGAAATTTTAGTGAAATGAAAAACACCAAAGTTGGCGCACGTTCAAAAGTGCATCACTTGGGTTATCTGGGAGATACTACCTTAGGTGAGGATGTTAATATTGGTGCTGATACCGTTACATGCAATTATGATGGTAAAAAGAAGCACAAAACAACAATAGGAAATAAAGCGTTTATAGGCAGTGGAACTCTTATTGTAGCACCTATAAATATCGGTGATAATGCGTTGACTGGCGCGGGAAGTGTAGTAACAAAAGATATTTCAGATAATAAAATGGCTTATGGCGTACCGGCGCGTATAGTACGTGACCGTGAGTAAACAAAGGGGAGATACAATGAACGATTTACGTGTGATAACCGGCACTGCAAACCCTGAACTGGGCAAATCGATTGCTGAGCATTTAGGCATTAAATTGCTGGATACATTAATTACACGATTTAGCGACGGAGAAATACGTGTACAGGTGCAGGAAAGTGTGCGCGGAATGGATGTATTTGTCGTTCAGCCAACATGTCCGCCCACCAGTGACACATTATTGGAATTGCTGATTATTTTGGATGCTTTAAAACGTGCATCTGCGCGCAGAATTACCGCGGTAATTCCATATTTCGGTTATGCCCGCCAGGAAAAGAAGGTTAAACCACGCGAACCTATCGCTGCGCGTTTAATGTCTGACCTGATATCTGTTGCTGGTGCCACCCGCATATTTTTTGTTGACCTGCACGTATAAACAATTCAGGGATTTTTCAATATGCCGGTTGACCATTTGCCGGCAGGTCCATTATTAGCGCAATATTTCCACACCAATGGTATCCGCGATAGCAATACCATCGTAGTATCGCCGGACGTCGGTGGGCTTGGACGCGCGACACAAATGGCAGATAGTTTGGGATGTGACATTGCTATTATTGCAAAACGTCGTCCGGAACCTAATCAGTGTGAAGTGTTGGATGTAATTGGCGATGTTCGTGGAAAACGCGTTATTATTGTTGATGATATTGTCGATACCGCAGGTTCATTAGTTGCGGGTGCAAATGCTTTAATGACCCGGGGCGCGTCAGATATTTATGCCTGCGCAACTCACGGGGTATTAAGCGGACCTGCTATAAAAAGATTGCAGGATTCACCCATTAAAAAATTAGTTATTACAGACACAATACCATTAGCACCGGAAAAACGGATTGATAAAATTGAACAATTAACAGTTTCACACATGTTGGCAGAAGGAATACGTCGTATCCATAATGATCAGTCTTTGTCATCGATTTATGATAAATTCTGGGTGGACGAAAGTAGATAATTTTTTAAAAAAAGGAGAATGAAGATGCGTTTATTATTATTATTTCTGGTTTTAATGTTGTCGGTATTTGCCTTTGCAGGTGATTCCGGAAAGATTCATGCTGGTTTTGGCTATGGCGATCAATTCGGCCAATTAGGTGCTAATTTGGATTACCGGGTTACAGACCAGGTAAGTCCTACCGTTGGAATTGGATTAAATGGAAATGGCGGATGGTTTGGTGGTGTCAGGTACTATCTGCAACCTTCAGAGAATACATCCCGTGGGCGGGTAACTGCAGGTGTTGCTAATATTAATCCCGGTGATGCAGATATGAAAAATAAAGTATTTTTATCTATCGGTTGGACATGGGCAAATGCTAAAAACCATTTCGGCGGTCCATCAGTAGATATCAGTACTGCCGGACGTGTTTCTATCGGTTGGCAATTTTAAATTTCCTGTAACATTTATGAAACAATTTGCTGTTATAATGAAGTTATCTTATGGGTCTGACCAACCGTAGGTACCGGCAGATAACTCCCTCATTATGCCGGGACGCCGTTGTTTTCTTTAATTAGAATAACAGCGGCGTTTCTTTTTTTTGTTTTTATTGTAAAATCATGTAAAACTGATATAATTAACTCGTTTACTGCTATTTAATTATCGGAGGTCAATTTAAGTTGGAAAGAGATTACATGTTCACATCAGAGTCAGTTACTGAAGGTCATCCGGATAAAGTTGCTGATCAGATTTCTGATGCTATTTTAGATTCAATACTAGCGCAGGATAGTACAGCACGGGTAGCATGTGAAACATTTGTTACACCGAAAAAGATTATTATCGCAGGTGAAATTACATCTACTGCGGATATGTCGCGCATGAATGAAATAGTACGCAGAACGGTATCTGAAATAGGTTATGACGCGGAAACCGGATTTGATGGTGAAACTGTAGAAATAGAGAACTTATTAATTGGTCAATCACCTGATATTGCAATGGGTGTTAATACCGGTGGGGCAGGGGACCAGGGGATGATGTTCGGATTCGCTTGTTCTGAAACCCCGGAGTTAATGCCGGCACCAATTCAATGGGCGCATAATTTGGCACGCCAGTTAGCTACTGTACGTAAAGATGGCACAATACCGTATTTACGTCCGGACGGCAAAACTCAGGTTACCGTGGAATATAACGCTCACAAACCTATCCATATTGATAAAGTGTTGATTAGCACACACCATGCGGTAGGGATAAATCAGGATTTAATAAAGAAAGATTTAATAGAATATGTAATTAAACCAATTCTGGGTGATTTGAAATTAATGGATGATTTGACTGATATTCTGGTGAACCCAACCGGGAAGTTTGAAGTAGGTGGGCCTGCCGCGGATACAGGATTAACGGGAAGAAAAATTATTGTTGATACATATGGTGGCATGGCGAGTCATGGTGGTGGAGCATTCAGCGGAAAAGACCCGACGAAGGTTGATCGCAGTGCCGCTTACATGATGAGATATATAGCGAAAAATATTGTCGCTGCCGGAATAGCGGAAAGATTGCAGTTGGAAGTTGCTTACGCAATTGGCAAGGCAGAACCATTATCAATTTGTGTTGAAACCTTTGATACCGGCAAGATAAGTGACGATGATATCGATAAATTAATACGAAAATATTTTGACTTAAGACCATTACAAATAATTGAAAAGCTTGAATTAAGAAAACCACAATATCGCAACACCGCTGCTTATGGCCATTTCGGTCGTACCGATTTGGATGTTAAGTGGGAAGACACGGATATGGCGATTATTCTGGCTGTCGCCGCCGGTACTGAACCTGCTGTATAACCAACATAAATTATCATGGCGTGTTTTGTATGAAACACGCCTTTTTTATTAGTCATATATATAACAGGACTTTCGCTTAAGGTCACTTCGACAGGCTCAGTGACCGGTCGCTGAGTCTGTTGAAGCGAACAATTTCATGCAGATTTCTGATAAAAAGCGAAAGTCATGATATAAAATATTGCCTGAACCTATTCAGGCAACTATAGCCAATTTCTGGCATATTAGAATTTGTATTTAATCCGGAGATAATCAATGAATAAACCTGTTAAAAAAGCAATAATATTGGCTGCTGGTCGTGGTAAAAGGCTAATGCCATTAACCGCCAACCGGCCTAAACCCATGGTAGAAATATCCGGTAAACCGTTACTGGAATGGATAATCCGCGAGTTTGCGGCAGTTGGTATAACCGAAACAATAGTAATTTATGGCTATTTAGGTGATGTAATAAAAGATTTTTTTGGCGATGGCAGTGAATATGGTATGAAAATGACATACCTTGAACAAACTGTTCTGAATGGCACTGCCGGCGCAATGCTATTAGCGGAAGATGTTTGTGGCGATGAACCGGTGTTATTACACTGGGGCGACATTATGACAGCACCGGAAAACCTGATATCAGTTTTTGATATCGCAGATAATCACATTGCTAATCCGGATTGTGTATTAACTATTAATTGGGTTGACGACCCATGGGCGGGTGGGGCAGTATACCGGGAAGGTGACCGAGTAACAAAACTGGTAGAAAAACCGACCCCGGGGACGGCAGGTACTAATTGGAATATCGGTGGTGTAATAGTATATTCAGAAAAAATTTGGCAGTATCTGCATAAAATGAATATAACAGGTGAAAAAGAACGATATGTAACCGAGGCAATGGATATGATGATAAATGATGGTTTGCCGGTTATTAGCCATGAATTAATTGGCGACAGAGTACATTTTACCACCCCGGAAGATGTAGCAGGATTACAAAATGACCCGCGATTACGGGAATGGGTGCAGATTTAATGCTGTGTCATTATATAATATGCCTGATAAATTGATTGACTTAATAAAAAAATCAATTAATGTGGTTATAAATTAGTTGTCATGGGTATAGAATGTTTAATAACCCAAAAGGAGATTAATAAATGTCAAATATTTTAAGCGAAAATGCTATAGAGTTTTTGAAAGAACATCGGAATAGCGTATTATCAACGGTTAATGGTGATGAACCTTCAAGCCGTATTATGTATATAGCACAGATAGATGATGATGGTACCATCTGGTACGCATCCGGTAAAAGTAGCAGTAAAATGAGTCATATCTCTGCTAACCCTAAAGTATGTGTCGCGGTATCAACAAATAATAAAGATTTGCGTGTATTCGGCAATGCAGAAATTATTGATGACCCGGTAGTAAAAAGTAATTTATGGCAGCCAACCTGGACAACATATTTTAAAGGTGCTGATGACCCGGAATTTTCCATCATCAAAGTAACACCATATCGTGTTGAATTTTAAGTTTAATTCTGAATAAGATTAATTATAACACCACCTGTCTTTAATATGGGTGGTGTTACTGTTTTATATAATAGGATAAAGCGAAAGATGCTTTAAAATGATCGCTAAATCTATCTCATTCCTGAATAATTCTCCCCAAAACCGTAAAAAATTTGCTATTATTACATCATAATATTATTCGTGAGGTTATATGATGCGTTTATTACTGATTCTGACAGTTGTGTTGTCACTGACTATCTCTGTGTTTAGTGCTGATTGGCCACAGTACCGCGGTCCATTCGGTACCGGGATAGTGGCAGAAAAAGGCTTGAATATGGATTGGACTGCAAATACACCTAAGACATTATGGTCTTTTGACATGAGCGATAATGGCTTTGCGGGTGTCTCTATCGCCAATAACTGCGCGTTCTTTGTAGATAGAAAAGATAAAAATGATGTTGTGCGTTGTTTCGACGTGAAAACTGGCACAGAAAAATGGAATTACATCTATGCGGAAGAAATAGGTGATAATTATGGATTTAATCGTTGCACCCCTACAATTAGCGACAAGATGGTTTATACCATAAGTCGTTCCGGTATTATATTATCTTTGAATGCTTTAACGGGCGAGAAGATATGGGAACGAAATATGTTAAAAGAACTTAGCGGAAGTAAACCGGGTTGGGATTACAGCATGTCGGTATTAATAGACGGGAAAAACGCGATAGTATGTCCGGGTGGAAATGGTGGTGTTGTCGCGTTGGATAAGTTTACGGGCAAGAATGTTTGGCAAGGCGGCAGCAAAGAAAATACCGGATATGCCACCCCGGTTATTGCCACTATTAATGGCGTAAAACAGTATCTGGTTTTCGCTGCAAAGTCTATAACATCAATTAATCCAAACGACGGTGCATTATTATGGTCCGTTCCCTGGGTTACTTCTTATGATGTTAATGCTTCATCACCGTAACTATTCAGACTCGTCAGTTTAAGTAAAATTTAAAAAATTAAAAATATTTT
>CAZNLA010000237.1:0-8195 GCA_964573385.1 uncultured bacterium | reverse complement strand
ACTGTCTATAAAGGTGAGGGCTTACGCTGAGGTTACTCATTAAAATGCCTTTCCAAGGCATTAATTATTCATAAATACTGCAAACTCGTACAATTTATTTGGGAGAGAGAATAGCATATCAATGATAATTTCATTTTACCGCAAACAAAGACAAATAGCATTATATTCTAACTTTCTTTTGCGTTCTCTGCGCTCTTTTGTGGTGAATAATAATGAGTAATGCCTTCCACAATAGACGACATGGTGAATAATATCTATAATCATGCACTAATAGCATAAGGAGACAGGATGAAGAAAAATCTTATTATTGCAGTTCTCATAATTGTTTGTATTGGCATGTATTTAGGAACTTCGTTGAAACCGTGGAAACTAAACACCGTTCCCGGGCCTGCGGGTAGTGGCAATAATGCTTTAAATTGGAGAGTATATTTTTCACCGGATGGCGGGTGTACCTACGCCATAACCTCAGAAATTGATGCTGCCAGAACATTGATTCTTGTTCAGGCGTATTCATTTACGTCAAAACCTATAGCAAAGTCATTGATGGATGCAAAAAAACGTGGGGTTGATGTACAGGTAATCTTGGACAAAGGACAGGTAACAGCAAAATATTCATCAGCAGACTTTGTTGCCCACGCGGGCATACCAACATACATCGATGCGGAACACGCGATAGCACACAACAAAATTATATTAATTGATAATGAAACAGTAATTACCGGCAGTTTTAATTTTTCCAAAGCAGCAGAAAATAACAATGCGGAGAATCTGCTGATTATTAAGGATTCAGAATTAGAAAAAAGATACCAGCAAAACTGGTACAACCATCTTTCCCATTCTGAAAAATATGCCGGCAGGTAAATAAACAGACATCAAAGTGAATGTTATCCGGTCCTTCACTTGCAATCATGGTAAACCGGGCAACAATAATGGATTATCAATATGATAGCAAAAAGAAAAATTTGAGTTCATAATTTTCACAGCAATTGCAAAACCTGTCTGAATTGTAGGGAATGCCGTCCCCGGCATTCCCTACAGAAAAAATAGAAATAATTGGGTTTTGCAAAAGCCTGAATATGCTAACTTATTTTTATTTTAATTTGAGATTTCTATTTAATGCTAATTCTATAATTTAAACAATTCAACAATAGGCACATCACGTTTTAATTTATTTCTTTACTTCTGGTTTTGGGTAACGTTCGTGTAACTCTTTGGCGTATTCCGACATGTCGTATATTCTCCGAGCGGTTATATAATTGGCTATATTTTCAGCTTCAATTGCCGCTTTTTCTGGTCCTTCTACTTTTTGGTATTTATCTAATACTTCTTCAGTTAGTTTTACCATCTCTTTTAATAATGCCGGATTGCTTGCTGTAAACATTGCTTTTAACATACCACCATAAAACTCATTACTATATTTTGTATCACCAACCCGAAGAAAATACGGTGCATAATGACATGCTAAGTCATTATTAAATGCAGCATTAACATATTCATGTTGAGATTTCATCATTTCCATATTTACTTCTCGAGTTGGAGGTGCAGGCTGGTCTGTCCGTAAACCTGTTCGCTTTGGATCAATATATGTTATGCTCAGGTAGAATTGTTCACCAAATGCTTTAAGCAATGTTTTTATATTTTCTTTATCTTTGCATTTATTTATTATATTGCTTTGGTCATTCATTAATTCAAGATTCGGCAGAGGCATATTTATTGGTTCAGTTGGTGATGTCTGCATTTTTACATTATAGCGCATCAACGCTGGCATTAATTCCTGCATCAATAATTCAGTTTCAATATCACGTGGAGATATTTCTTCACGTGGTTTATTCAAATCAAGGTCTCTATTTCTCGGGTCAAATTCCCACTTACCTGTCGGTGGTGGAACCATATATTTAATTTCTCTTTTTGCTATCTCGCTTGCTTTCTTATTATCCCAGGCTAAAGCATATAACAATGCAGCAGTGTATCGAAGAGATGGTGTGTAATCTTTACCAGGCTTCAAACATGCAACAGCATCGATTTTTAACAAATTCTCCATATAGACAGCTAATTGTTTCTGCCAATCCTTTATATCATGTATCGGTATATATTGTAGACGCTTATAAGAACCAGTCAACATCGGTACTTCACGGTTAACGACCCGGTTTAACTGCCATCCAAGCCAAACCACCAGTCTACCTCGCGCTTCAATATCTTTAATCTTTTCAACGTCAGTAAATAACTTCTCTGTATTTTCCATAGCTTTAGCCGGATCGCTGTCAAGTAAGCCACTCCATGCTGCTGAACGATGATAAATATCTATTTTATCATCAATTAACATACTGTGAAACTTAGCAGAGGCTTTATCATACTGTGCATCTACCAGATATGCATCGCCAGCACGCAATAAATCTTTTTCACGCTGGATTGATTCCAGTGTTTCATTGTCCGGTACCAGTATATTATTTTTCAAAGTTTCAAAATATTTAATACGGCAATCTCGTAAATATGGTTCATTATCTTTAACCATTGCTTCCTGATATATCGCAATAATCTCTTTTGACGGTGCTCGAAATACTATCAGAGCTTCAGCAGCTTTTTGTTGAATCGAAGTATCATTAATATTTTCTTTCGCCAACCATTTTGCCAGTTTGATTGCAATTTTAGGAATTTGATTCCAGTACTGTGTATATACAGTACTGAAATTAATGGTATCTTTACCCAGCCATGTCGCAAAATTAAAATAATCATCTGCAAGGAAACCATCAACTGGAGGTTTTTTATATAAATCAATTGCCAAATCTATAAATGCGGTTCTGTTTCTATCTCCTACTGGATAACGCATTAACATTATTTTATCTACTGCCGGTCGTTTATCAGCAGGAATGCTCATCCAGGCGATAATCCGTTCTTTTCCACCAGCAAATAAATCACGCTTCATAGTTATCAATGCATTAGTGGCAAGGGTATAGCCATTTTGCGATACAATATTAATAGCTGGTTTCATATATTCATGTGATGGTTCATTACGTTCATTACCAAATATTTCTTCTAATCCAGTTGTATCATCTTTTAATAGTTTTTGTATTCCTTTTAGCCATTTCATTCCATTAGGATCTTTATCAGTTAACTGTGTTGTTATTTCTTTACATGAATCAATATTCAATGTTTTACATTTATCCATTGCAACAGCGATCTCTGTAAGTCTATTTAATGACAATACATGATATCTTTTATCAAAATAATCAGAATTATATTGATTACAAACTTTCAATTCATTAATTGCTTTCGTAACAATATCCTGTGTATTAATATCAGTTAAAACAACAGGATCTATACAAAATGCTGGCTGAATTAAACAACTCATATATATTATTATAGATATAATATAATTTAATTTATATTTATTAGAAATTTTCGTTCTCCTTAAAAAATTTGAGTTTTACTTTTTAGGTAATGTAGACTTATATCTGTCAAAGAAATAAATAATTAAAGAAAATGGAATTAACGAAATTGAATAACATAACAATAACCTTGATCCATCAATAAAAAATGTATGAATACCCCCCCCTTCTATTCCACTAATAGCAAGAGACCATCTTGAACTCATATAAAACACAATAAAATGAATAAAATATATAATAGGTAATATTAATATTATTCTCATTTTTATAATAATAACACCTATCAAATATATTAATACGCTACTAGCAATAATATAACTTAAAAAAGTGTAAGTGTGATAACCATCAAGTAAATCAGAATTGAAAATTATTGATAATAGAAAATAACATCCTGATATAATAATATTAGAAAATCTAAATTTTCTAAGTACGATGCATATTCCATAAATAATAATAAAAGTAATGCAAAACACAAAAATATGGGTAAAGTATTCTTTCCAAGTACTCTCAAAACTATCCCCAAGTATTTGCGGAAATACCATGTAAATCAATATCTGTATCACTATTGAAAATATTACCACGGCAAGCATTCTTAAAATCAGATCATCTAATTTCTTTATCATTACATATCCTTACAATGTTATTTTTTAATCAGAATAATTATATCAATTAACAATTCAGCAACTGTTTTGTGGTGAAAATATTTATCTTATAAGCCTGTTAATATGAAAATATTTTCACTCATATGAAATGATGTCAATTTAATTTGATTTTTTTTAAGAATACAGCGAAACCCATAAGTATGACTTTTAAGTACTTTTTTTTTGTTACAACGAGAGAAAGTTCGGTAGAAGTCAGGGTTCTCATTAAACCAGCTACCACCTCGTACATATGTTTCGTCATCCTCATGACCATTTTGTTTATCACATAAATTATTACACCACTCCCAAACATTACCCGCCATATCATAGATGCCATATGGACTAATGCCTAAGTGGAAAAGTCCGACCTCTGTTGTTTTAAACTCACTATTGCAACATTTAGATTCATCCCATTCATTTCCCCAAGGAAATATACGTCCATCTACACCACGTGCGACTTTTTCCCATTCTTCCTCAAATGGTAACACTAAACCCACAAATTCAGCAAAAGCTACTGCATCGAACCAGTTAACATTGACAATAGGATGCGAATCGTGCCATCCCCATTTTGGCTCAGCTGGCATCTTCTGATAACTAATCTTGCAGTATTGTCTATATTGTTTTACTGTCACAGGATATTTCATGATATAGAATTCGTCAAGATATTTGCTTTCTTTTTTTCTACCATACAGAAATTCACCGGCAGGGATATGAATTAGAGAATTCATCAATCCATCTATCTTGCACTTTTTATGCAAGATATTTAACTTTTCTGATATATTTTCTGTCATTTATTCCTCATCAAGAAGTGCAATTTTTACACTTTATAAATTAGCCATTACCATTTATATATAATATCTACTATTTGATTGATATTATCAATTGTAAATTATATAGATAAAATTCATTTAATTAGTACCAGTGTTTTCGCATGATGATTATATATTTTTCTATATAATTATCAAAACATGTTATAATTCATTTGATCTTGATAAGTATTCCTTAACAAGATCAAAATCTCTAACAATATCTTCATAATCTTCATCATCCATAAACCATTCGATATTTTTATTAAAATAGTCATTGATAATCATTTTTTTAAATTCATTTTTTACATCAATTGGTAATTCTTTGTTATGTCTAATTGCATAACAAAAAATTGCCAGATACAGTAAAAAAATTTCGATATCATCATCATCTCTATATATTTCATCAAGAATATAGCTGGTTTCTTTATTAAAATCAGTATACGGAATTAACCTTTCATCACATGAGATATTCTTATAGATTCTCTCTACACTAATTCTAAAAGAAAAATATGTTGTTCTGAAAAAATCAAAGTCAGTCATTATCACATCCCTAAAACCTTACTTTTTGATTGGTGCTTTTTTAGCTTCTTTAGTTAACAAATACAGGGACAATACCAATACGGTTTACTTAAGATCGAAAAGTTTTAATAAAACGATAAAATTACGATGAAACAGCAATTGTCATTTTGACTAAGTAAACCGTATTGGGGACAATACAGGGACAATACAGGGACAGGTTATGTATTAAGTTGTTTCTTTGGTTAACTTCCAGCAGGTTTGCGGGTTACGCCCCTGATATAGTAATAGTGACGACAGAAATAAGTATCTGGTTCAATTACACCTGAAAGATTAATTGAATTACCGCAACATAAACTGTGATCTTTTATCTCTATATTTTTAGTTTCACCTGATATTCCACTATTGCGCGGATTGATTTGAATTGCATGGTATTATTTTCATCTTCCAACTTCATTGCTGCCATACTGGTGTATTCTACTTTGGCACCATTCCCTGCTCTTAAAGGTGTTAATACCAGCACCAATTCATTCTGCAATATCTCCGGCATGAAAGGTCGCATGGCTATCTCCCATTTTCCGCCATTCCAGAAATTATCATGAATCAGTTTGCCATTCAGATACGCGCTGCCAGTATCACCTATATAATCAACTTGTAGGAATAGTTCATTTATACCAACGAGTGCATCCGCAGGAATATTAATTGCAACTTTACTGTCATCAATTTTTCTTACAGACAATTTAACTTGTTTTTGCGGCACCTGAACTGAACAACGTTGAAAAATGCCATCACTGATATAATCAATGACTTTTTTCAATGGTGGATATACTGCAAAATCCATTTTTCGCGCGCCAATATTACGCATTTCGATTTCATTGTTCGTGATGAATAACTGAGACGACGATAAAAATACATGTTGCCTACTGCCTGTTTCTGCCAAACTGAACTCCCGCGCCTGCTTATCAGATAGAGTTGTCACTCTTACTTCAACACCATTTTTTAATTTAAATGTTAACAAATTAGATGTGCCGGGTACAGCATCAATTATAACAATATCATCTTTCTTATATATTTTCGCATGATTTACTTTTAATGATTCATAACTGGAAGCCGAAAATACATATTCAGATTTCATACCATCCAACGCAAAGAAGAAATAGTGTATAACATCATCATATTTAATTTTCGTCAAAGGTTGAACAGTGGCGGATTTCAGATGCAAACCATCCATGTTAAAATTGAATGGCAATATACAAGCAGTATATTTGCCGATATTCAAACCACTGTCAGTGTTAGGGAATAAAATACTATTTCCATCAGGGGTTTTGACTGTAAATTTCACCCCTTTTCTTTCTGGCATATCAACATGGTCTTGAAAATTATTCAGAAATAGATAGCCAGAATTCCCACTTGAGCGAACTGCCCAGCGAATAGTTTCGGTATCGGCAGGATTACATTCTGCCGATGCTGGCGTAAGAGACACTGTCATTGGGGCAAGTTGACTGCCAAATGACTTTAAAAAAATGAATTGCCGGCGCAACATGCCATAATGAGGTCGTGTTTGACCGAATTCACCAAGTGGAGCCTGAAAATCATAAGTTATACGCGGACAACGATACTCGTTAAGGTAGCTATGTTTGCCAACGGGATTTATACCCCCGTGATAAACATAATAACCCATCAGATTTGAACCACTACCAAGTTGCGCGACATGCATAGCCTCTACACTTTCAGGCGGAACAACAGGACGATTACGATAGAATGCCTGCATACCACCACCAATTTCACAACAGGCATATGGTACTTTACGTGGATCAAACTTATCGGACTGTCGGTTGCGCATATCATTAAAAAGAAAGAAACTAGTCGGCTCTTGTGTTACCGGGTCATCCGACCATGCATAATAACCATACCCACCAAACATCGGTAAAAATTCATCGGTATCTATAGGTGATGTACCCCAACCAGTGCATACATGCAATGGCGTATCCAAACCTGCATCCTTTGCTATAGATTTAAGTTTCTTTAGATGTTTCGTCCCATCATTACCTTTAGGCGTATAGCACATAGCGGTATTATGAGTAGTCTCCCAGGGAGCGACACTATCCATGAACTCATTTTCGTATTGCATACCAATTATCGGACCCCCATCCTTAAACATTAAACCGCGCAGTTGATTGGCAAATTCACCATAAAAACGTTTAACATATAAAAGATATCGCGGGTCATTGCATCGCGACTTGCAACCCATACCATACAACCAGTCTGGCAACCCGCCATTGCGTACTTCACCATGACAAAATGGCCCAATTCGCATTAATACCCATAAATCATGTTTTTTACATAATTCAACAAATTTCCTTACATTCTTGCGACCTGACCATTCAAATACACCTTCTTCTTCTTCATGGTGATTCCAGAATACGTAAGAAGGCAATATGTCTACACCACCAGCCTTAATTTTCCTTAACTCATCATCCCATAATTCATCGGGGTAACGTGAATAATGAAATTCTCCCATCACCGGTAACCATGGCTGACCATTAAATATAAAATGAAAACTATTAAAGCCGATATGTTCACCATCTTTCCGACGACCGCCCATACACCATTCAAATTTTTCATGTACTGGCATATTTGTTAAATCTATTTTCAATTCAATCATTTTAAAAGCCTTTCTATAATTATAAAAGAACTGGTTATGTATTAGTTAATTTCTCTGGTTTTCTTCCTGCAGGTTTACTGGTTAAACACCGTCCGATTTGTTGTTTAAGGGTTCCAACAAACTCTGTGGAACCGGTCAACTGGTATGGGTGTTAATACGGATTTGCGTTATATCATGC
>CAZNLA010000236.1:0-8212 GCA_964573385.1 uncultured bacterium | reverse complement strand
AAAGCCAACGCTCTGTAAGAGCATAATCCCTTCGTTTTTAGGAATATTGCTCTTACAGAGCGATGATACCAAATCCCAGCGGCGTTACCATCACCCTTATACACATGTTTAATTGAATGGAAAATATGATATTGGATGCAATAAAAATTAATTAATCATCATGATTTTACAGTATTATTATGAAATATTACCAATCTAACCCCTTTAGGGGTGGCATGTTAATAGCAATTAATCAATATAATAGAGCCAAACCCCAGAGGGGTGATATGTTAAAAACGCTGTAATATAAGAACCAGTTCCGAAAAACGGCAAAATTAACATGTCACCCCTGAAAGGGGTTTAAAATCCTGTTAATAGAACAATTACTATTAATATGTCACCCCTAAAGGGGTTGGATTGTAGTTAATTTATGAATATAACTAAAAATTTTAAATACAATTTCATAAATGTGTATAAGAGTGAGCGGCGTTGCCGTGGGCTATGGATTTAATGGGTGAAGGAATTAACGAAAAGATATGTAGAATATTATGCATTCCCCCTTATACATCTTATAATTAAATTGTGCTAATATTCCCCATTTCTGAATAGTGAAAGCGTAAACCTTTGTTTACTCATTAATGTCGCCTCTCTGTGGCTAATATATATTGAAATTGGTTGTTGTCGATTCTATTTTGAGTAGAAATTAAATGACCGGTATAAAATCCCGATTTTTTGTACGGATTTGGTTATTAATTCCTAACCCAAATAAATTGGACAAGTTTTCGATTTTCGATTTTCAGATGTGGTCACTTCGACAAGCTCAGTGACCGGTTGAAATCACGGTCACTGAGCTTGTCGAAGTGACCTTTATAAAAGTTCAGTCAGAAATCCTGACTTTTTTTGTACGGATTTGGTTATTAATTCCTAATATTCTGGTAGAATATACACATAATGGCTAAGATTATTTTAAGTTTAGATAATGGTTCACCGGAAGATGAGTATGATTTCACTCATTTGGCTGAGAAATTAGCGTTGTGCGGGCATGACGTTTGGCGTGTGCCGGAGTTATACCATGTGCCGGATGATGAGTTTACTGATTTTCTATTTCCCTTTGATGGTGATCTGGTGTTTGTCACGCGTTTAAGTGCAAGGGCAGCAGAGTGGATGTTGCGAAGCCATAGTGATGGGTTTAAATCGCTTAAGGTTTATTCTCTGCGTGAAAACGCGGATTTAACACATCTGGCATCTGAAATATGCAAAGAGTTAAAGAATGCGGATAAAGCAGGATTAATAACAAATATCGTTTTGCCGACATCCCCGCATTGGTACCCGGTAATCGACAGGTCAAGGTGTGTTAATTGTGGTCGTTGCCGGCAATTTTGTTTATTTGGTGTTTACATTTCTACCATTGATGGCATTATAATCGCGGAAAATCCTGACAGGTGTAAAAATGGCTGTCCTGCCTGCAGTAGAATTTGCCCGCATGGTGCTATAATCTTTCCGTTGTATAATGACCCGGCAATAAGTGGCGCACCCGGATATATTATGCAACCGGATTTAAAAGCGCGGCGTTTTTATCTGCAAAGAACCGCGCAACCCTGCCCAAAATGCGGGACAATAATTACCGCGATGAATGGTGGCAACGAAGAGGCGGGAAGTTGTCCGGAATGCGGAACTGCTGAGTTTACTAAAAAAGTTGAAATAGATGATGAGATTATGACATTAATACATGACCTGGAAGATTATCAGAAACGAGGGGATGCATGACGGACGGATATCCTATAGTCCTTACTGCAGACCGGGTGTTGATGGCAAGTTATGACATTCTTTTTGACGGCATGTTATCCGCCAGTTTGACCACTATAACTCCACCACAAATATTCTGCGATTTGCTGATGCCCTGGGGCAATAAAAATAACGCGCCACTTGGACTGCGGCGTATACAGTCTGCCCTTATAAATGCCGGATTTTCTGCCGATGATATCGTGATTACGGATGAACGTAACCTGAATAAAGTAATTGGCAAAAACACCAAAATTATCGGTGTCAGTGGTGGTGAGCCCTGCGGTTTGGGGATGAATTCCACCACCATGGCAGAAATTGCCGGTGGCAAACCATGGCCACAGGCGATGTTTAATAACCTTATGAAAAAGGTTAACAAAGCAAAGAAAGCCGCCCCCATGGCAAAGGTAATATTTGGTGGGCCCGGGGCATGGCAATTTAATGTTAATGAACTGCACAAAATTGGTATTGACCACATAGTTCTGGGATATACTGAAGGGAATATTGCCAGCATTTTTACACAAATTATGGATGGGGAAAAAATGCCGGTTAATATAACCGGCACAGGTGTTTCATCTGCGCAAATACCGCCGATATCCGGGCCGTCAACAATGGGAATAATTGAGATAAGCCGTGGGTGTGGTTTAGGTTGCCAGTTTTGCACCCTTGGCAAAGAAACTATGCAACACCTGCCGGTTGAAACGATAATAGCGGATATTAAGACTAACATTAAAGCCGGTAACCTGAATACTGCTATCTTAAGCGAAGATTTATTGCGCTATGGCGGAGATGGTATGAAGGTTAATCCGGATAAACTGTTGGATTTACTGGAAAATGTGCGGAATATTGATGAACTGAAATTAATACAGATTGACCATATTAATATTATAAGTGTTACAAAATATACCGATGATGAACTGAAAAAGATTTATGATATCATCACCCGTGGCCAGCATCACAAATTCCCGTGGGTTAATCTGGGGGTAGAAACCATTAATGGTGAGTTGCTGAAGAAAAACGGTGGCGCGCCTAAGATGGGAGCAACACGGACAGAAGATTGGGGTGATATCTGCGCGGAAACGATTAGCCGATTATCCCGGGCAGGATTTTTATGTATGGTTAGTTTAATTGTCGGTTTGCCGGGAGAAACCGAAGCAGATGTGTTGGAAACATTGAAATGGGTGCAAAAACTGAGTAATGAAAAGGTCACGGTATTCCCGGTTTTATACGCCCCACCCGGCAATGAACGCGGTTTTACCGCGGATGATTTGACCATACCGCATTTACAATTATTATCTACCGCATACGATTTGAATTTCAAATGGATACCGATTATGTATACCGATAACCAGACCGGGGGCGGAACCCCGGCGTGGAAGAGAAACTTAATGCGCATGATGAGTATCGGACAGGTAATTGAATGGAAAATATTCTTTGAAATGCATAAAATATCTGCAGGCGCAGGCAATGAATGATTTTAATTTACGGGTTGAAAAGTCAATAACGCAATTAACTGATTTGTTGCAAAAACGCCGAACCGGGGATATTTGGCGGGGCAAATTATCATCATCCGCTTTATCCACCGCGGTGACCATCTCCGCGTTTGTCATCGGTGGCGAACCAGACGATAAAAAGCGTATTGATGCCGCGGTAAAATGGCTAGTTTCATACCAGAATGCTGATGGTGGTTGGGGGGATACCCCGGATAGCATATCCAATATTTCCACCACATTACTGTCGCTTTCCGCATTAATTTTATCCGGTAATGACAAAATACAAACAACTGATTTTGCCCGTAAATACGTGTCAGATAAAATAGGCACGTTAACCATTCCGGCGTATTTATGCAAATTGTATGGCAAAGACCGTACCTTCGCGGTGCCTATTTTAATGAACTGTGCCATTGCCGGGTTAATAGCATGGCGCGATATACCGGCATTGCCATTTGAATTAGCGGCGGTACCCGGTAAATTATACAAATTTTTAAAGTTACAGGTTGTCAGTTACGCTTTGCCGGCATTAATTGCTGTTGGAATAATATTGCATCATAAAAATCCGGTGCGCTGCTCTAAAAGATTTTTGCGCGATTGGCTTATCTCTGTGGTGCGAAAAAAACTGAAAGATATTCAACCTGTTCATGGTGGATACCTGGATGCCGCGCCACTGACGGCCTTTACCGCCATGAGCATATTATCGGTTTTTCCGGATGATAGTGCCGGCAGACTGGCATTGCAATTTCTGCGGCAATCAATAAGGTCGGACGCAAGCCTTCCTATTGATACCGATTTGGCTGTTTGGGTGACCAGTGGGGCAATTAACGCGTTGGCAACGGCAGGGCAGAAGATAGATAATGCTGAAAAATTAACTGACTTTTATGCGGAAAATCAGTACAAAACCATACATCCTTTCACCGGTGCGGAACCGGGTGGTTGGGGATGGACAAACTTACCCGGGGCAGTGCCGGACGCGGATGACACCAGTGGGGCAATCATCGCGTTGCACAAATTGGGGATACACCAGCAACAGGTTGCAGGGGTAAATTGGCTGCTTAATTTACAGAACAGCGATGGTGGTTGGCCAACTTTTTGTCGCGGATGGGGACAATTGCCATTTGATAAATCAACACCGGATATCACCGCGCATGTTATCCGGGCATTAAAGCTGTATCCTTCCGATAATTCACAAACATCATGCCGTAAGGGCTTTGCCTATTTAAAAGCAATACAACGCAAAGACGGAGCCTGGTTGCCGTTATGGTTTGGCAACCAGAATGTACCGGACGGGCATAACCCGGTATTTGGCACCTCCCGGGTATTGCTGGCATATGAAGATGTAAATGTAATTGAGGCAGAAAATGGTGAAAAATATCTGTTATCCACGCAAAATGCGGATGGCGGTTGGGGTGGCGATGCCGGCATAATATCAACAACAGAAGAAACGGCACTGGCAGTAACCGCTCTTGCCGGCAGAAACAATACCGAATGCCACCTGGCCGCGCAACGTGGCGCGGAATATTTAATGGGTAAAATTGAAACCGGGGAGATAACTAAATCGTCGCCAATCGGTTTATACTTCGCGTCATTGTGGTATGACGAAGAATTGTATCCCATCATCTGGTCATTGGAAGCGTTGGGGAAAATACGGAGTATGAATTGAAAAGCGTCTTATATATCGCGTTTGACCAGTATCCCGCACCAAAAGGCGCATCTACCCATATCAGCGCATTTATAAAATCATTGTCACAGCAATATGATGTAACGCTGTTTTGTATAGGTTTAGCCGATGCCGGGTTAATAGTTGATGGTGTTAAAATAATTAATGTTTCCCTCAAATCCGGCAATTATCTGGACCGTGCCTGCGAGTTCCGCGCAAAAATTGCCGCGCACTTATCAGTATCTAATTATGACTTCATCCATTTCCGCACCAGTTGGGCAGCATTACCGGCCATAACATATCGTAAATCCGCGCGCTTAATATATGAAATTAACGCGGTGGAAAGCATCGAATTAAAATATCATTACCCATTGCTGTCAGACTCGCCGGATACTATTGAACGCCTGCAAAACCAGGAAAATGAGGCAATGGCAGCAGTAGACGTAATGATAACGCCATCAACCGTAACAGCAAATTACATAAAATCAAGGTACAGCAATGATAAAACTACCGTAATACAAAATGGTGTTTACACTGATATCTTCACTCCCGGCGCTATGCAAACAAACTCACCCCCTTTATTCCTGTATACAGGAACTTTTGCGCCATGGCAGGGGGTGGATATATTGTTAAAAGCGGTTTCAGTCGCCAGCAGAGATCACCATTTTCGTTTATTACTGGTGGGCCATCAATCGCGCAAATGGATGCCGCATCTTTATAAAGCCGTTAAAAAACTGAATATTGGTGATATCGTAACCTTTAAACCACCGGTAGAACATCTCAACACAGCCGATATCATCCGTTCTGCCGATGCCTGCCTGCTACCATTAATCCCGGATGAAAGAAATTGCATACAGGGATGCAGCCCATTAAAAGCCCTGGAATACATCGCCTGCGGTAAACCAGTAATATCGGCAGACCTGCCGGTGGCAAGAGAAATATTAAGCGAAGATGACACCATTTTCTTCACCCCCGGCAAATATAACCGCCTGGCAGAAAAAATAACTGAATTAACCCTGAACCCGCAATTGCGCCAAAAATTAGGAATAAATGCCCGCCACAACGCATTAAAACATGACTGGAAATATGCAGGTGAAAAATTATTAAAATTGTATGATGAAGAGTGAAGAATCTAATTAAAAATTAAAAATGAAAAATGAAAAATTATTCTTTTGGTATTACACAGAGAGTTTTTGAAGAGTTAAATTTGGAAGAGTGGAAACCTATTATATTAAATGTTTAGATTGTATTTCCCAAAAACCCCACCCCGAAAGAAGATGGGAAGAACATCAATCAGGGACTGACACCGAGTGACGAAGTCAGGAAGGTGTCTGTCCCATTGGGGTTTAATTATTGGGTAGCAATAGAAAAATACTCTTTCATAATTGGTCACCGTTTGGAACAGGGTCGCAGCCCGGCTATGTGAAGGATGAAGAGTGATGGGTGAAGAGTGGAATTAATTAAAAATGAAAAATGAAAAATGAAAAATTATTCTTTTGGTATTACACAGAGAGTTTTTGAAGAGTTAAATTTGGAAGAGTGGAAACCTATTATATTAAATGTTTAGATTGTATTTCCCAAAAACCCCACCCCGAAAGAAGATGGGAAGAACATCAATCAGGGACTGACACCGAGTGACGAAGTCAGGAAGGTGTCTGTCCCATCGGGGTTTAATTATTGGGTAGCAATAGAAAAATACTCTTTCAAAATTGGTCACCGTTTGGAACAGGGTCGCAGCCCGGCTATCCCCGGTAACATAACTAAGACACCCTTTCACATCTGGTTACTGGGTAATTTTTAATTATATATTTGCACAAGATTCACGGAGTGATTATTTAAATCTTCTTTGTGTTCCATGTGTTCTTTTGTGGTGAATCAAATCTCTATATTCTTCAACAGTTTTTACAGATATAGTTACTGCTAAGGGGAGCCGGGCTGCGACCCTGTTCCACACAGTGACTAAACTTGAAAGGAAACTGTATATTGAAACTAAAATAATTTTATTTAAATCTTCTTTGTGTTCCATGTGTTCTTTTGTGGTGAATCAAATCTCTGTGTAATACAAAAATAATTTTTAATTTTACATTTTTAATTTTTAATTAATTTCACCCTTCACTCTTCCAAATTTCACTCTTCTTAACCTCTCCGTGCATCTCTGTGTCTTCTCAGTGCATCTCTGTGTAAAACCAAAAAATAATTTTTGATTTTGCCTTTTTAAAAACTTTTTAAAAAATCTCTTGACATTTACCCCAGTGGGTAATAAACTTAGTACAGTTTAATGCAAAGATAACTGTACTAATGGGTAAAAATCCTCTTAAAAATCAAATACGTCGGTCATATCGGCTTGAAGTTGTGCTTGATGCTATGCGTATGCGTATAGTTCAGGGAGATTTGAAGCCGGGGAGTCGTTTTCCTACTCAGGATGATTTGATGAAGGATTTGGGGATTGGGAAAGCTACTGCGCAACGGTTATTTGATATTCTTACCAATGACGGTTTCATTGTGCCAAAAGGGTCAAATGGTACTTTTGTCGCATTGGACCCACCGCATTTATCACGTTTTGGCATTGTATTCCCTTTTTCAGAGAGTGATATTGTGCGTTCGCGGTTTTATTTGGGCATTCTGTATGAAATTCGCCAGTTTATGGCGCAGACACACAGCGAGTTTTCGATTTATTACCAACCGTATCCGGAAGGATGTAACGAATATCAGCGTTTATTGGATGATATGCAGAATCACCGGTTGGCGGGGGTTATTTTCGCCTCTGATTTTGGCCCATTGCTGGGCACAGAAGTAATGTATCTGCAGGATATCCCACGTGTTGCCATAATGTCCGCAAATAATTCTTTTATACCGGATATCCCTGCTGTTTATCCTGACCACCAGATGTTTATGAAAAAAGCAATGGAGCAACTGGTTAATGCCGGTCGCCAACGCATTGCCCATGTTTCAATAGTAAATACCGAGAAAATTCCTGATATCTTTAATAATGAAATTAAGAAAAATTCATTAATTACCCAACCATACTGGCAACTGCAATGTAATACCATGGAACCATCACCCCTGAGGAATATGATTCATTGTCTGATGAGATTGCCCGTTGATGACAGGCCGGATGGTTTGATTATATCAGATGACAATCTGGTAGAAGAAACTATAGCCGGTTTGATTGACGCAAAGATAGATATTCCCACGGAATTGACTGTTACTGCTCACGCCAATTTCCCACTTTGTCCAACCAGTTCGGTGCCTGTTCATTGGGTTGGTTTTAATCTGCAGGAAGTATTAAACCAGTGTA
>CAZNLA010000235.1:0-8238 GCA_964573385.1 uncultured bacterium | reverse complement strand
TTATCATAATTGTTTATTCCCTATTAATCAACCCCAAATTTCAAGAAAAGGTTAATAAAAGATTAAGAATAGATTAAAACTGAAAATTTTGTTTTAGATAATAGACATGTCCAAATGATACCATCAATTATTTCCAGACATATCTTTGCTTCATGATGGTGTTTATTCATTAGTCAATAATAACTCTGTTGAAGATAAATCCACATTCTGATTGTTCTCAATAGTTTCGGATAAATCATTTTTTTCTTTAATAGATTCTGTTCCAATTTCTTTATTTATGCTCATAGTATCAAGTTCTTTCATTTTTTTTCTGGCAAGAACAACAAGGGTCAATGATGACAGGCTTTGCCTCCAATTCGGAATATCAAGTTCTTTCAATATTTTCCTAGCTTCAGTGAGACTGCCAATATAGTAATAGACAGCAGCCATTAAATCCGGAGCGTAACTCTTAATTATATTTGTCTTTAATTCAATTCCATATTCCTGTAATATACTCAGACGCATCATAACCTTACCAAGTGTCCAGGATGTTGTAGTTCTTGTGGAATCAGGGTCTACCCCAGCAGCAAATAATGCCTTATCCCAAGAATCAAATAGTGATTTGCGAATTGCCGCAGCTGCAAGTTTAGCATCTAATTTTTGAGCTACATGAGTATAATTGAGATTTTCTTCTATTTCTTTCCAATTTTTAATACAATCTATAACTTTTTCATGATTCCAATGTTGTACAAGTCTGATTGAATCATAGCAAATGCCAGCTTCTTCAACAGCATTTGACCATTTACCAAAGTGTCGCTCACCTGCCCGCAACAAGGGACGATTTTCAACTAAAATTGCCTTATAATTCAATGGCAAATTTTGATTTGCGCGATTTTTAATCTCTTCTACTATTTTTTCTTTGGTCCATGACTCGCGATTTTCTGGTTTTAATATTGATTGGTTATTTTCAATGATTGTCATTTTTTTTATAGCTGTTGGTGGTTCACCAACAACGCTTTTTCTCAATTTTGCAAAAGATTCAACCCGTCGATAAGTTGCATCAAGTATACCGCGTTGTGTTTCTTTAATTGATGTATATCCAACTTCAGCTCCTTCTTCAACACGTAATCGTAATTCTTCTTCAATAGATTCCAAAGACCATCTTTTATATTTTGCAATTAACTCCGGGTTTAGCCCTGCTGCCTCAAGAGCCTTGTGCCAATCATCGAAGTAATTTAAAGCGGCCGCGGTTAATGAAGGATCCAATACAGTTTTGGTATTTCCCCAGCTAAGGTCATGTCCTTCCTTAGCATGCGCCTGAATAACTGCAATTACACGTTCTTCAGACCATGTACGATACTTCTTAATGTCCTCATAATTCAGACCAGCTGCTTCTATAGCTTTACGCCAGCTGCCAAATGCGCGTTCACCTGCTCTTAATAGTGAAGGCACCCTTTTTTTGGTAGCTGAATAACTGATATCATTACCAGCCAAAATTTCCCCGAGAATCGCAGCTATTACTGTCTCAGCATCCCATATTTTATTAAACATATCCTATTTCCTTCAGATTAATAAAATAATACATAGTCATATTACGTATTCCTATTTTAAATTTACAAATGATACTAATTTATTTAAAATGAATCGTTAACCAGTGTACCGTTTCACTATAGTTTATTAAAATATTATACCATGTCAATAGTTTTTTTTCAATATTTTATAAATAATGTGAAAATTTCATTACATATTTTCATAAAATTCTATTATAATTTTCGAAATAAATAAAAAACATAACTGCAGTTAAAAGGATAATAAAATGGCAAAAAAACTTATTATGACGGCACCGGGACAGGTTGATTACATTGATATTCCTGTTGGGCAACCCATGCCCGGGCAAATACAGGCAAAAACTGTTATAAGTGGCATTAGCCATGGTACAGAAATGACGGCATACCAGGGGGTTAGTCCATTTATAACTAAAGGGATGACCGCGGAACGCACATTTCGTGATAAAATACCGGAAGACCCGGATTTTTATCCTTTTAAATATGCCGGGTATGACGCGGTGGGAATAGTGACAGAGATTGGCGAAGGGGTGACGAAATACCAACCCGGGGACAGGGTATGGTGCGAGGTTACCCACCAGACTGAATTTTTATTTAATGAAAACGCGCCGAACGCCTTTAAATTGCCGGATACAATACAGGACGACGAAGCGTTAATGCTGAACCTTACCTCAATTTCCTATGGAGCAATACTGGACGCCGAAATTAAACTGGGGGATGCGGTTGTAATAATCGGTGGTGGAACAGTGGGACAAATGGCAGTGCAAATGGCAAATTTAAGTGGCGCACGGAAAGTTATTATGGTTGAACCATTGGCGGAAAGACGTGCATTTGCCGAATACCATACTGCAGTGGCAACAATTGACCCCAAATCTGTTGATTCATTGGCGAAAACAGTTTGTGACATTAACGATGGTTCGTTTCCGGATGTTGTTATTGAATGTACCGGTGTAATAGCGGGATTAAAAGGTGCGGTGCAATGTGCCGGGGTTGGCGGCACGGTTGTGGCAGCAGGATTTTATGCCGGCGGAGCAAATGATTTTTCGTTCGGCGAAGAGTTTTTACACAATAGAATAACCATACGGGCATCAATGACCAAATGGGGATGTCCTTCCAGATTTAGCCGTTGGGACACTAACAGAATTTTAAAAGAAACATACCTGTTGATGGCAGCAAGAAAATTAAACCTGAATAATTTCGTATCAGGATATTTCCCATTTTATGACGCGCAAATTGCCTATGAAGCCATTAAATTAACCCCGGCAAAATATCTTAAAGCGGCATTGACATATTAATAATGGTTTTCACTTTTAATCGGTAGTATTTGACGGATTAGCCAGATGTATAAAGGAAAAAAACACCAGAAAGCGAAACTCCTATAATAAAAAATGGCAGATTTAGTTTTTGTTTTCAGTTATAATGATTTATGGTAATATTTGCGTATGCAATACCTTCTTTCTGCGGCGCAAATGCGCAGTTTAGATAAATATGTTATTGAAAAGTGTGGTATTCCCGGACTTACCCTTATGGAGAATGCCGCGCGTTGTGTAAGCAATTATATTATTGAAAATAGCAGTGAAAATGACAAAATAATAATATTTTGCGGTAAAGGTAATAATGGTGGGGATGGTTTAGCTGTTGCGCGGTTAGTGGCTGATAATCGCAGAGTAAAAGTGGTTATGACTGCTATGCCAGCAGAATTATCACCGGACGCCAACGCGAATTTCGAATTGCTTCCGCATAATGTTGAAGTATTGGAAGATATATCAGATAAAGAGTTAACCAAAGCCGCGGTGGTTATTGACGCAATGCTGGGTACCGGTGCCACCGGAAAATTAGCAGGCAAAATAGCAGAATGCGCAAAACAGATTAATAGGGTAAGAAACGGCAACAATGTCGTGGCAATTGACCTGCCCACCGGCGTAAACGCCGATACCGGTGAAACAGACCTGAACGCGATATTGGCAAAGGTCACATTAACATTAGCCTACGCAAAACCTGGAAATTACCTGTATCCGGGAGCCAGAAACTGTGGTACATTGATAGTATGCGATATCGGTTTCCCCGCCGACGCCATAGATAATGTTGATTGTTGCAGTGAAATATTTGAAATCAGCGATATTAAGAAACTTTTACCTGTACGCACAGAGGATGCGCACAAAACATCGGTGGGTTGGGTGCTGGCAATAGCAGGTTCGCAGGGAATGACCGGTGCCGCAATAATGACATCAATGGCCGCGTGCCGTGCCGGCGCGGGATTAGTTAAACTGGCATTACCAGCATCATTGCTGCCGGTAGTAAACGCCACCATACCATCAATTGTATGCCTGCCAATGCCAGAACATAAATATGGTGGGTTATCTCACCTGGCCGTAAAAAAGATACAGGCAAACATGAAATCGGTGAAGGCAGTCTTGATAGGACCTGGTATGTCCAGCCAATCAGCAACTGCTAACGCGATACGAAAAATAATACAATCCGCGCAACTGCCGATAATCATCGATGCCGATGCCATAACAGCGATTGCCGGATTTGAAGAGATGGTGAGCAACCGACAATACCCCACTATTATTACCCCTCACCCGGGTGAAATGTCGCGATTGTTGAATGTAGATACCGCTTTATTACAGCAAAATAGATTTGAATATGCAAAAGAAGCCGCGAAAAGATATAATTCAACAATAGTATTTAAGGGAACGCCAGCAATAATAGCATCACCCGATGGGAAAACCACTGTAAATGTAATTGGATCACCGGTATTAGCAGTTGCCGGCAGTGGGGATATGCTGGCAGGGATTATCGCCAGTTTAATATCTCAGGGATTATCACCCCTTAACGCTGCCATTACCGGATGTTACATAGGCAGCACCGCGGCAAAAATTGTCGGCCAACAATTAGGTAATCGTGGAGTTATAGCCACCGATATTATTGAATCAATCCCGTCGGCTATGAAATCAATCGCGGAGCATGAAAATAAATGATACAAAGTATGTTTGTCTGGTATTTCAGCGTACTGGAAAAATTCGGATTAATTGGCGTAACAACACTGATGGCATTTGAATCATCAATTTTTCCGGTGCCCAGCGAATTAGTTATACCACCCGCGGCAGTTATATACATAAAGAATGGGCATCAGGACGGAGCAATTGTTTTACTTATCGCAGTAATATTGGCTGGTACGGTGGGGTCACTGATAGGAGCATCAATTACATATTGGATAGCCCGTGCGGTGGGCAGACCATTTATCATTAAATATGGCAAATACATGTTTTTTCCTGAGCATAAATTGCATAAAGCAGAGCGTTGGGTAGCCAGATACGGTACTGTGGGGGTATTCATGGCGCGTTTGTTGCCGGGAGCACGTCATTTTATAGGTATACCAGCAGGCCTGGCAGATATGCGTTTTCGCAGTTATGCCCTGATGACGATATACGGGTCGTTTATCTGGTGCTCTATTTTGGCTGTATTCGGGTTAATGATGGGTGATGAAATGCGGGAATTAATCGCGCATTATAAAAGCAATATACTCACCGAACCGGAAAGCATTAAACACGCGTACAGAAATTTGTCTTACGGGGTTTCCGGATTATTGGCGTTAATGACCGGGGCATATTACATTTATCACAGAATAAGTGGTGATTCGCATAAAAAAGATGATGACGTAAAGACCGAAGAATAGTCTGGTGGCACTGACTGGATTCGAACCAGTGACCTAACGGTTATGAGCCGTTTGCTCTGCCTCTGAGCTACAGTGCCATGAATTAGCAGGAACAATATAGAGATTACTGACAAAAATGTCAATAGCTGTATGCCCAAAATTACAAAATATAGTATAAACTCTTCAAAAAACGAAAGAATATGGCAACATTTACTGATTGTAGACATCAATTAAAAATGATAAAATAAATAAAATCAAAAAAACATATCTTTTTATCAGATCAGAACTTTCGCTTATGGTCACTTCGACAGACTTAGTGACCGGACGCTGAGCCTGTCGAAGCGACCGATTTTAAGCAGATTTCTATTAAAAACGAAAGTTCTGTCAGATATTAAAAAATAAAAGATATCTAAACTTAATGAGAAGATCCCGATTAAACAGATTTTGGGGACAGCTCAAAAGGAATAAATTATGCGTTCACAATTATTGTCCAACGTCTCACATACGATTTATAATGTCAAACAACATTTATTACGCGCGTCTTTGCTTATTGCTGTTTTATGTATAGCACTAAGTCAATCATGGGCAATAGATTTATCCGCAGTAGGATTGGCAACTTCCCCGGCTAATATTTCGTTAATAGGAAGGCCAGTTACCTTAACCGCCACCGCCACCGGCGGAACAACCCTGCAATATAAGTTCATGTATGGCTCCATAATGCTGCGAGATTTCAACAGCAGTAACAGTTTCACCTGGACACCAGCATCGGTAAAAGAATATACCCCTCTCACCGTTGTGGTAAAAGATACAAGTGCCGCTAATCCAAACGCTACAGTTACATCAACCAATGTATCGATAACCATAAAAGCAGCACTTTCCGCGGTGGCATTAACAACTTCCCCGCTAACCTCTACATTATTAGGAAACCCGGTAACATTAACAGCATCCACCACCGGTGGTGCATCATTATTATACAAGTTCATGAATGGAACTGAAGTTATTCGCGATTTTGACAGTAGCAATACCGTTGTCTGGACACCAACAATTGCACAAAGCTACGACCTGATTGCCGTCGCAAAAGATTCGCAGGCTGTTGACCCTACCGCCACCATTTCATCACCTCTTAAAAGCTATATTATTTCACAACCTTTATCGGCGGTATCCATTGCGGCCACACCGACAGACACCATTTTATTCGGTAAATCCGTAACCCTTACCGCTACAAAAACCGGCGGGGCAAATGTCCAGTATAAGTTTATGTATGGCGCGTTAGTATTACGTGATTTCGCCAGTAGTAATATTTATGTATGGACCCCTGGTTCGGTAAAAACATATACTTCAGTTGCTGTTATTGCAAAGGATTTAGGCGGAACAAATCCAAACGCGACAGTTACATCATCATCAATAACTATTAACACCAAAGCCGCGCTTTCGGAAGCGATATTAACCATAACCCCACTGGCAACAGCCATGTTTGGTACACAAATTAACCTTGCAGGTTCAACCACCGGTGGTGTTAACATTCAGTATAAGTTTATGTATGGCGCGATAGTACTGCGCGATTTCAACAGTAGCAATACCTTGTTATGGACACCCGGAGCAGTAAAAACTTATGATAATCTGACCGTTATCGCAAAGGACTTAAGCGGCGATAATCCGGCATTAACTTTTACTTCCTTACCGAAATCGATGATCATTACTAAACCGAATATGCCGACGATAACATCATTTACTCCAACCAGTTATCCTGTTGGCAATAAAATAACCATCACCGGCACAAACTTATACGGCACAACCGCGGTAAAATTTAACGGAAAATTAGCAATAACAATAAAGAATGTCTCCGCGACATCTGTAGAAGCAACAGTGCCAGTAGGCGCGACAACCGGAAAAATATCCTTAACCACCCCCGGTGGAACAGTTACCAGCACCGGCGATTTCACTGTTGTCCCAACCCCAACTATTAGTTCATTTACACCATCCGTATGTATGGAAGGTGAAGTTGTTACGATTACCGGTACCAACTTAAGCGGAACAACCGACGTGAAATTTACCGGGGCAGTTAACAGTATAACCGCTAAAATTATTAACAATACTACAGATACCTTAACTGTTCTTGTCCCGGTGGGTGCAATTTCCGGTAAAATTACGATCTCTACTCCGGGTGGATCATTTACCAGTGCAAACAGCATAACCATTTATTTCATGCCAACTATTTCTTCCTTTACACCTATAACCGGCAAAGTAGGCACCGAGGTAACGATTACCGGTACTAATTTTAGCAATGCAAGCGTTGTGAAATTTAATAATGTTGCTTCGGCATCCGTTACTTATATATCAACAACATCGTTAAAAGCAATTGTGCCGGAAGACGCAACCACCGGAAGGATTTCTGTTACTACCAATGGCACAACATTTAGTTCGACGGATTTCACCGTCCTGCCGAAACCTACTATTACCTCATTCTCTCCGGTATACAGCCTACAACCTACCACCGGTACAACCGTTATCATCACCGGTACCAATTTAACCGGCATAACTGATGTTAAGTTTAACGGCAAATCAGTAACCAGCATCCTGGATAATACTATAACTTCTCTGAAAGTGATTCTGCCAGTGGATGTAACCACCGGAAAAATCACCTTAACAAACGAAATTGGTTCCGCGACCAGCGCAAATTATTTTTCAGTTATTACAAACGGCACCCCGGGAATTAACCCCACTGACGGCGCGGATATGGTTAAGGTTACTAAAGGCACCTATACCATGGGCAGTCCCGATGGTATAGGTGGCCCTTCCCATCCAGTAACTATCACCAGCGATTATTGGATATATAAAAATGAGGTTACGGTAGCGCAATATATCGCGTTTTGCGAAGCAACAGGACGCGCGTTGCCGGCATTCCCGCAGTCAGAAGAAAGATTTATATTCGGGTCTGATGGCAATAAAATTTCACTGCTGACTAATTATAGTTGGGAAGACAGTTACAACTGGTATAGCCCGATATTGCAAAAACACCCATTTGTTAATGTTACC
>CAZNLA010000234.1:0-8258 GCA_964573385.1 uncultured bacterium | reverse complement strand
CATCAGTGGGTTGCCATCGTGTGTCCGGGTGATTACTCTGCCACGGTCATGTACCCATACCCAATGTCCATCTTTATGTTTCATTCTGCATTCATAATCATAATATGGTAATTCACCGGCAAAATGTTGTAATAACAAACTTTCAGATTTTGCAGAATCATCCGGGTGTACCAAATTCTCCCAGGTTTTAATGCTAATTGGTTCCAATTCTTTTAAGGTGTATCCAACTATTTTAGCCCATCCCGCATTAAAGACTGTTTCACCGGTTTGCACGTTCCATTCCCATGTACCCGCGTTTGTGCCTTCAATAATACTTTCCATGCGCCAATACGCGTTTTGCAACACTTCTTCTGTCATTTTTCTGCCCGATATATCTGTAATTATTACCCGGCATAAAAACTCACCGTCATCATTTTGGGTGGCAGTTAATTCTAAACTAGTCCATATTAAAGTACCGTCATTTTTTAGTAATCGTAACTCACAGCTTTGCGGTTCTCTGGTATCCTGCAGTTTTTGCCTGGTTGAGTAATATATATTCAAATCTTTAATAAAAATATAATCTGATATTAATTTATTAAGGAACTCTTTACGGGGTATTTTCAACATTGTTGTCGTGTTATGGTTACATTCTGTAATAACTCTTTTTTTCTCCAGAATAAAACCTTTTTCACTCAAAGTACAATAATCGGCTGGTTCCAAATCATAAAAATTAAAATAGCGTGTTCTGGCAGTATCTAATTCTTCTGTAGCAGTCTTAATCTCTTCATTATGTTTTCTACTACTTATATCTGTAATTGTACCTACCCAACTTAAGCTTTGTCCTTTGGAATCTTTCATCAGTCGTGCGTTACATACAACCCATGCTGTTTCATCAAATGATTTTAAATATTGAAACTCTGACTGAAAATCCGCTCCTACTTCAACCGCCAGGTTCCAATCGCTAATAACCCGTTCTTTATCAGACGGTTGAATACCTTCCCACCAGAATTTTCCTACCGCGTTGGATACCGGTATACCGGTAATCTCTGACCACCGCGGACTGACATATATATTTATTCCCCGATAATCTGTACGCCATATTCCGGATGGTGATACTTCTGACAAAGTATTTAGTTGTTCGGTGTTAAACAACTGCAGTTCAGCAGTTAATTTATGTTCGGTAATATCAACTATAAAGAAACTGCAATTCATCTCTTCAATTATTGCAACACTTATTTTTACCCAAATGGCTGAATTATCGCCTTTGATTATTTGTAATTCTATTGCGTCATCTTTTGTTTCTTTTGCCTGAATCTGCTTGATGAAGTTATTGAATATATACAAGTCATTAATAATTATAAATTTTGATACCGGACTGGTTAATAAAACATCCTTTTCAACACCGAAAATTTCTAACACATAATCATTTGCCTCAATAAAAAAACCGTTAATATCAATGGTGAAATAACCGGCAGATATATGGTTGTACAAATTATAATATTTTAGTTCAATATTTTCTTTATCTTTTTTTATTCTAATTAGTTCAGAATTAAATTTATCAATTATGGATTCAATCTTTTTAACTTCTTTTGAATCCATATCATTACATAATTTAAGCAAAATGCTTTCTTTTTCAATTATGCCTGATGAATCTTTTAACATCTCATCCATTATCCTGCTCCGAATAGAAAATCCCTGATTGACTGATTTGCACAAAAAATTGCATTTCAAATCTTATAAGCCAAAAATTATTTTAATGACTTATAAAATGAGTTTGTAAAAGTAACTGTTAAAGATGATAACATTGATATTTTAGGTTACCCTTCTGAGTATTATTTTAACACATTTTTATAAAATAATTTACATTTTTTTCCAATATAGTATAATAAATCCAGACTTTAGTATAAGACCAATTCGTCATGCTTAGTAATCGGTCGCTAAGCACGTTGAAACGCCCATTCCTAAAGTATTTTTTTTAAAAGCGAAAGTCTATACTGTAACCTTATGCTGATTTTCATCCTCTGTTAAATTATACAATAGATTTTCGCTGATTAACGGGAAAATCATATCAATTTGCATTAATACAACATCACCTACTTTTTCAGTAGATATCATCATATTTAATTCCACAAAATCATTATCGTATAATTGCGTTATCGAAACCGGCACATTCTCCCGATTTCTTTTATTATAATAGGTCTCTTTAATCGCGTTTATCACTGTACAAACGGAACATCTGTGCGTCAATCCGCAACTATATGGGAGTCTGGTATATACACAACCGAATATATCGCCTATCACATTGCCTTTTATTTCCGGCACATTCAAATCAATAAATTTCATTGCTTCTGTATTTGCATATAATAATGTAAAACCTTCGTTAACTATAAAAACCGGTTTAGCACAGGTCTGTACATAATCAATCAACTGTTTACCCATAGAGAGGTCAACAGTTTTTAAACAATTATTACATATGCCATGAGTTATTCTATTCCGGTCAGTCGCGTCTTTATATGTTAATTCGTTTTTACACCATAAACATTCCACAACCATCTCCCCCACCTTTTAATTGTCATATTTTAAACCAGCGAAAAACTGTTCAACTTCCATAAATGCCATTATAACAACAGGATCAAAATGCTTACCCGCGCCATCACGAATAATTTCTACACTTTTCTCATGAGTGAACGCCGGTTTATATGGTCGAACAGACCGCAACGCGTCATAAACATCAGCAACTGCCATTATTCGCGCACATAATGGTATCTCTTCACCTTTTAATCCGTCCGGATACCCGGTTCCATCCCATTTTTCATGGTGCCATCTGGCGATTGCTATTCCTGTTTTTAAAAACAGATTCATCGGGTATTGTTCATATACCTTTTGCAGGGTATCTGCCCCAATTATGGTATGGGTCTTCATTATTTCAAACTCTTCATTTGATAATGATGATGGTTTTAATAAAATTTTGTCTTCAATACCGACTTTACCGATATCATGCAGTGGCGAGGCGTAGCAAACATCTTCTATTAAATTATCAATAAAATTCTCGCAAAAATGCAATCTTTCCGCCAATGCTCTATAGATAAGCTGTGTTCTTTCAATATGGCCACCGGTTTCATCATCACGCGATTCAGAAAGTTTGGATAACGCGATTATAGTCGCCAATTGAGAATTGGAAATTTCACGAACTTGTTCTTTCACTATCTCTTCTAACTGTCTATTTTGTGTTTTTAAATCTGACTGTAATTTTTGTAGTCGTAAATGTGTTGACACCCTGGCACGGACTTCGTCAAATTGAAATGGTTTAGTTACAAAATCCACACCACCGACAGAAAATGCTTTTACCTTGTCCAATGTGTCTGTCATAGCACTTATAAATATAACCGGGATATCTTTCAGTTCATCATTTGCCTTTAATTGCGCACAAACTTCAAACCCATTCATATCCGGCATATTTATATCCAATAAAAACAAACTTGGTGGTTTGTTATCTGCCGCCTTTAATGCCATTTTGCCATGGGGAAATGTCAGTAACCGATGCCCGGAATCTTTAAACATCTCTCTTAATAATGTCAGATTTCCCGGGGTATCATCCACTGCCATTATTGTCATTTGTTCTTCAGAAACGCATACCGTCATTTTACGATATCCCTCTATTTAATATTTCTTCCAGTTTTATATATTCAAAAAGGTTTGCCAATCTTTGTAAAATCAGTGCTATATCTGCATCAATACCTTCAACTTCATTAATTAACATTGTAAGTTGGTCCATATCACCACCGGCAATTGCTTCCAGCATAGAAGAAATTAATCTTGTTGGTAATACAGATACATCTATCATAGATAAATCAGTATTATTCTGTTCTCTGCTTTCATCTTCGCGTTTTTCATATTTATAACTTATATTCAACCCATTCCCCAAAGCTTCATATATTTCATTCGGCCGGAATGGTTTTCTTATATATGTATCAACACCGGATGCCATTACCCGCAGTTCATCATCATCAAACGCACTGGAAGTGACAGCGATTATCAGGGTGTTTTTTGCTGCCTCCATTTTTCTTAATGCTATACAGGCGTCATAACCATCCATAACCGGCATTCGCATATCCATTAATATTGCCTGTGGAGTATGTTTTTCAAATAGTTCCAATGCTTCTGCCCCATTACATGCCTCAAAAATTTCAAATCCTACCGGTTTCAGTAATTCACGTAATAATTCTCTGTTTTCGGCTATATCATCCACTACTAATACTTTTATTGAATGTAAATTATCTTCAATTCCTATTACTTTGCGTACAATATCATCATGGGTTTTGACGATTTCTTCAGCAGATTCCAATATTGTTGTAAACTTAAAGGAACTCCCCTTACCGACTTCACTTGTTACAGAAATGGCACCACCCATCATAGAAACAAACTTCTGCGAAATTGCCAATCCCAAACCAGTGCCACCCATCTTAACGCCACTTTCCGCCTGTTGGAAAGGTACAAATAGTGTATCTAAATCTTTTTCTGGTATCCCCGGGCCAGAATCTGTTATCTCAACATATAATCTTATGATATTTTTATTTCTGCCAAGATTATTGTTAATATTTTCCGCGCGTAACTTCACAGAAACTCCGCCAATTTCTGTAAATTTAATAGCGTTTCCGATTAAATTAACTAAAACCTGGCGCAATTTCGTTTCATCTGCAGTAACAAATTGTGGCACACTATCATCTTTTTCCATTATTAACTGCAACATTTTGCCGTTAGCACGTGAACGGAACATCAACTCAATATCATCCAGAAAATCATATAATGAGAATGACGTTGGACTAAGTGTTATACGTCCTGCTTCAATTTTAGACATATCCAGAATATTGTTAATCAATTTTAACAAGTGACCACCACTGCGAATGATAGTTTCAACATGTTGATGTTGTTTATCGGTAATTAACGGGTCCCTTGCCAACACCTGGGCAAAGCCAAGAATTGCATTCATTGGAGTACGTATTTCATGGCTCATATTTGCCAAAAATTCACTTTTTGTCCGACTTGCCTGTTCTTTTTCCTCAGCCAATTTATGTGCCGCAGTTGTTGCGTCTTCTAACAATTTCTTCCTTGCTGCGCGTTGTATGGTCAAACCCGCGTTTCTCGCCAACAAATGCAACATTCGTATCTCGTCTTCCTGCCATTCTTTAATCTCTGTCACAGAATCCAATGATAATACACCATAAAAAGTAGATCCGGACATGACAGGTAGCATTAAGGTTGATTTTATATTCTGCAATTTTAAAATATTGCATTCTTCCAATAAAGATTCCGGTAAATCATTAACATCCGGAATATAAACCGGTTCGTTTTGCTTTAATACAGAACTGAAAGGAGATAGTAACGCAATATTAACAGTCTTAATCTCCGCATTTACAGAACTACAACAATCTATGCACCAATTATTATTTAAATCCTGCGAATCCTGATACAAATTAACCCGGTCAACCCCGGTGAACTCCCCTACTCTCTTCAACATTTCATCAAATACTTTGTCGATTTCAGAATCATCAGCATTGAAAAATACCGACGTTTGCGAAACTATAAAATCTTCAAATGCTATTAAGTGATACAATTTTCCTTCAGCATTTTTCTGCACAGAAATGTCGCGGTTTGATGCTCTTCTACCTATAAACTGGCAGTCATCATCTACAATAGCCTGACAGACATGTTGTATCTGGCGAACTTCTGATGAACGGGTAATAATTTTAAATTCAAAATCATGACTTAAATCAGATTCATTACATGAACTTGATGTATGTTTTCTATAAATATCCAAATCATCCGGATGAACAATCCTTTCCATCAACGAATTCTCTGCCATAAACTCTTCTCTGCTGTAACCGGTTATTCTTTCACAGGAAGGCGACATATAAATAATTTTGCCTGCAGGATCTACCCAATATTCCCAGTCATAGGTAAAATCCGCGACAATACGATACCTTTCATTACTTTCTTTTAACTCTTCCTGTTGTTTATATTCACTGGTAACATCCCTGAATACTAATACCGCACCCAACAGATTATCGTCACTATCATGAATTAACCCAAAACTACCGGTAATCGGATATTTCTTTTCATCACGTGAAACTAAAACAATATGGTTTTCAAGGTTGACATTTCTGCTTTCTGCCAAATCATTAATGGTGGGGATATTAATTTCTGCCCCGGAAATGGCATGTATTACATGAAATATTTCAGCAATATAATGTCCTTGTGCCTTTTCTGTGTTCCATCCGGTAAGTATTTCAGCAATTGCATTTAAACTTACAATATTGCCTTCCGCGTTACAGGTTATAACACCATCACCAATCGAACGCAAAGTTGCCGTCAGGTTCTTTCTGCTTTCTTCCAACGCTATTTGCTGAACCAATATACCAGCATCAATACGACGTAATAACACATAGATGTATCCAAGCAATATAGCCAGTAAAATACCGGAAGATAATGAACCGGCAGTCATAATATAATTAAAAGAGTTCTTATCCGGTGTTATATCGCGAAGTACTAGCAAATCAGCGATTTCAGTACCGGAAGCGTCTTCCAAAGGAACCGAGGTAACACGCCAGTCAATACCATCACTTATTATATCTCTGTCAGTTTCACCATGATTATGGAACCGCGCTACATTATCTGCCCATAGATAAAAAGCATCCGGCAGTGGCAGTAACGATGTATAAACCAACGCGGAATTGCGCATACGATTCCATTTACCTTCTCTGCCCAGAAATCGCATTCCCTCTTCCCAGGTTTTTTGATTCAAATATTGTTTATGAATAGTCACGGCCAATTGACAACCGGATTGATAATTAAGGGAGCGCAAGATTTCTTCTATCTCTTTCCCTAATTCCAAATATCCAATTATTTCACCATTATCATATATAGGTTGGACAACCCGCAAGGTAAAAGTACCAAGTGGACCCAACTCAATACCATGTGCCATTTTACCGGTTTTCTGCGCCTGAATAGCGGTAAAACGATTAATTAAATCTCCGTATTTACCCGGTTTATGTACCCGTAACATACATACCCGATTTTTATTTAAAAAATAGAAATGAGTAAGTTTGGATTCTTTATTTAATTTTGTGTATACAGGTTGCCATTTATCAAGCAATCTTTCTCTGTCACCAGTTTTTACAGCATTTTTAACATCCGGGTCATCAGCAATGGTAGCGGCGGCAGCAGACAAACCGGATGCCTGTTGTTGCAAAGCCATATGCAAATCACCAGATATCTCGGTTGATACACTTCCGATACTCATCGCCATTTGGCTTTGGTGCTGCTTCCATAATAATATACTTGCGCTACCGACTAACAATATAACAATTGCCGACAATGAAGGTGTCAGTCTGCGTAATACTAAATCCGGCGCCGCTTTAATTTGTTTAACAGCAAAGAAGACCGCGGTTATGCCAAAAAGCAAAATCAGCAACAAACCAACCGGAACCGCAGTTCTTTGTATAATTGTGTTTTTCCAGGTGCTGGCATCAATATCTATACCTAATACCGCTATTACGGTGTCAGTTCTTACATCAATCAATGGCACAGATAAAGAAACCCATGTGCCCCAACGATCAGTTACAGGGCCTTCAACAATAGGCATTTTATCTTCAAATATTTTTGAGAAAGTTGGAGATGCTTCAATATAAATCTCCCCCGGAGAAGAATAACCGTCTGATGTTGATGTTTCACTATCCGCAAAGAAGAAGATGCCACCGCTATTGTTTTTCCCTAACAGATAGGTAAAGCGGTAAAGTGGATTAGTTGATCGTATTTTAGTGAGTTGTTTTTTTAATTCCTGATAATCAGAAGAATTAACATCTGACGCGGTACCTGTTAATTCACAAATACTTTCAGTATCAATTGATTGAGCGATGATTCTTGCTTTATAAAGCAGTTCATACCGCATTTCACGGTCTGCACGCCATCCTGTCCATATAGAGAATAAAATTCCAATAACTATGATAACAACAAGAACCAACAATAAATTATTTGTTGAAATATGTTGTTTATTATATTGTTTTAACGCTTTTTGATTCATGAACACCCTAAACTAAAATTATTGCTTATAAAGTTGATTACAACTTCTCTTTAATTAATGTAATTCTCTCTGAAATCAGGTATAATTCATATCGGGCATTACACTGATATTATGCGGGAAATACCCTTATTTAAATATATAAGGGAGCTAATTGCAAATTAGATTTTTTTTTCAGCACTTTTTGTATATCATTATACAA
>CAZNLA010000233.1:0-8296 GCA_964573385.1 uncultured bacterium | reverse complement strand
AGCACGACTGCTGCCACCATCACTTACTTTACCGTAAAACGAAGACATCTTCTTCTGTATAGACTGGTTGCCGCATTCCGGACAACTTAAACCCGTGCCGTCGCTACCCATTCTTACTAATTCTTCAAATATTGTACCACAACCGGTACATTGAAATTCATATATTGGCATAATTAATCCTCGCTATACCCTACCCCTTGTTTATCACCTTCGTATATTTCCAACATAGATACTTTTACCCGTCTTTTTATATCACTGTCAGCATATAAAACATCGGTAATACATGTGTAGATATATCTGGCTATATTTTCACTGGTTGGTATAATATCTTTAAAGGCTGGTAATTCATCAATATATTGATGATCCAGTGGGTCCAACACCGACTTTAACACCGTTTTAACACGGCGAAAATCTATTAACATTCCCAATTCATCTAATTCTTTGCCTTCTAAACGTAGATATACCTTGTAATTATGGCCATGTAAACGGCAACAGGGTCCGTTATAACCACGAATAGAATGGGCTGCGCAAAAATCACCTTCAACAGACATACGATACATTAGTTGTTTATCTCCGGTGCTATTGTAGTAAAAATCGGGCAAATTTGCGAGAGGGTAATAAATCAACAGGATAATTATCAGAGTTTAGTTACCTGTCACTTCGATATTTTCAGTAACAGGTAACTAAGCATGTCGAATCGATATTTTTAATAATCATTATCTTTAAAAACAATATTCTTTAAAACAGTAACTATTTATCATAAAATTTATGATTTGAAGCCAAATATCTTCTGTGCGTTTTTATCCAGTATACGGTCTTTATCCAAAGTGCTTATTGATGAGTCACGAATCATGCCCATTGCATAAACCGGACTAATAAGCGGCATCCCCGATCCAAATACCATCCTGTTTGCTCCGACTGCAGCAAAACCTTCGGCAATTTTATCATTATCCGCATTAGCACCACCTATTTCCAGAGTAATATTTAGTAATTGCGATGCTGTTGATAACGCGGATTGCCATAAATCATCCGCCATATGTAATATCATAAATTTTTGCGTGGGAAACTCTTTGGCTAATAATTCCAGGTCATTTAATTGCCGGGGTTCATTAATTTTCAATAATAATGGGCCACTGTAACGTAGCAATGACTTTACCAGATTTCGCATCGGGTCTGAATATAAGGGGCGAACCAGTGCCGATTCGTGTATCATTGCACCGACAAATTTTTCATTAAACAGGTATTTGCGTTCTTCTTCCAGTGACGCTTCCGGCATTAATGGGTGCAACACGCAATATCCTTTAAACTTCGGACGTTCCTTTATCTGCGCCAACAACCACGCGTTCCCCGCCTGCATAGAACCGCGTAATGCTTCAGTGCTGACCACAAATGTCATATCAACACCGAATCTGGTCATCAACTTTTCCACCGCATCGGCGGAAGTGGCCTGGGTTGGATATGGTTGTGGTCCCAATTCACCATAACAATCAATTATTGCCATCTTTTTTCTCCATCATTTGTTGCAATTCTCTTAATGTATTCCGTTTTGTTATGCGCACAACAGATAACTTACCTTCATCCTTTTTACGTTCGATAAAGTTAAAATTATCATCAAGAATTTTTATATTATCCGGAGTTGTTACAATATAAGCAGATTCATAATTTTTTATCTGGATAGTAATTTTATCGATACAACTTATATCATCCGGTCGAATATGTGTTACTGTCCGTTGGGTATACAGTGCCAAACCTTCGTTAAAATGATTAACAAAAGCAATTACCGGAATATTTTTATCTTTGTCAGCATCTAACTTTCTCTTAAGATACATGCCTACCGTTTGGGTGGTGCCATACATACTTTTAACGGCAATCGGCATAACAAATACCACAACAACAAGCAAAAACGCTGCCCACGATGGAATCAGGAATTTCAGCATAATTTCTAATTTTGGTCTTGCGATTAATGATATTGCGAAAGCGATAAAAATAGCGCCAAAAAGTATTAAAGCTTCCAGAGCATATGGCCTGATTAACGCCGACCATTGGTCAGCAATAAATGGTTGTGATAAATGGTTATCTACACCAACATCTTTCTGCGATAATAAATAAATTCCACCACCTGTCAATAAAACCCCTATAAACGTTGTAATATATCCGACTGCCCGGGGGATAAGGTTATGTTGTCTATTGGCGATAATACCGATTACAAATAACAAAGCGACAGGGACCATAACCGACTGAATATAACTGATTAATTGTGTCTTTACTATGCTGAAAACAATAATAACCAGGAAAAACCATACTTTGGAGAAATCACGCATAATCTTAAGCGCTTTATTATCTTCATTTAATTCTATACTTTTTATTTTAGCGGTAATCGGAATTGCGCTAAATGGAAATGTTAATAAAAAAGCAAACAGAAAATACCATAATAAACTTAAATAACCGAAATTATGTCCTTCCATTGCGTCTGACGCGCGTTTGACATTTTCATTAAGGAAAAATTCTCTTAAAAATGCTCCCCCATCTACCCGTGTTATTAATATATACCAGGGTGCGGAAACCGCAATGAATATCGCCATAACCGGCAACCAGGGGATACGTTTGAAGGCCATGCTGATATTTCTGGATGCTGACAGATACCATACCTTGCTGAAAATTGACCCCTGTGATGAACTTATATGGTACACAAACCACATACCGAAAGGAACACCGGGCCCAACCGGGCCTTTGGTGAGAAATGCCAGACCACCTGTTAAACCGGCAAACAAATACGCATACAAAGCAAGTTTTTTTTCTTCTGCCGGGTCTTCTATTAATTTATGATATATTTCTGCCTGAATTAATGATAAACAACATAATGATGTAATGACAGACAACGTTATATCTGTTGTCGCCATATGCGACCATGCAGAGGCAAATATAGTAAGACTTACCGCAGTCGCGGCAAGAAATGAAGCAAATGAAATCTCAACATCCGTTAATTTATTATTAAATTTCCTTAAATTATATCTGACAAAAAAGAATAGCGATAATGTAAGAATAAGCATCATAATGCCGGATTCTGCCCTTGCCGCCGGAATTTCGCTGTTAAATACCTTCATGGTGCCTGCCTGCAACCAATAAATAAATACAGGTTTTAAATATCTTACATGCCCATTAAATACCGGTGTTATATAATCCCCGGATGATATCATATGACGTGATGTTTCCACATACCGTGTTTCATCATCCTCGGTGACAGGTATTGAAGATGGCCAGGCAAAATAAAGCACTGCCAAAAACAACAATAATAATGGAATTGAAAGAAATTTCAGTTGTTCACCAATGCCATGAAATGATGAACATGCCCGTTCAAGGGTGCATTCCTGATTTTCTTCAACAATATTATTCATAATTTATCGTTTTCTCCCCCCTAGATATATTGACTACTTAGGGTGCTAATGATAATATCAGGCAAGAACCGGAATTATCGCCGGTATTTTACCATAAATCTGCCACTTATGTGACAAAAAGGATTATCGATGTCGAAAAAGTATCGCTTGGTAACCCGTAGCGACATGGACGGCTTACTTGCCGCAGTCCTCCTACGCGAACTGGATTTAATTGACGATATCAAGTTTGTTCATCCTAAAGATGTTCAAGATGGAAGGGTTGAATTAACCCCGAATGATATTACCACAAATTTACCTTATTCGCCGAATGTATATTTGTCATTCGACCATCATGCCAGTGAAATTATACGCGTTAATGAAGACGATGCTCCTAACCGTATTATTGAGGCAAACTCACCATCAACCGCACGGGTAGTTTATAATTATTTTGGCGGTAAATCACGTTTCCCTGACATATCAGAAGAAATGCTGGTTGCTGTTGATAAAGCAGATAGCGCCCAGTTTGATTTAGAAGATATTATTAACCCTGTAAAATGGGTATTGTTAAGTTTCATTATGGATCCACGTACCGGTTTAGGCAGATTTAAACATTTCCGCGTCAGCAACTATACACTGATGATGGATTTAATTGAATACTGCAAAAACCATTCCATTGAAGAAATCCTTGATTTGCCGGATGTCAAAGAACGTACTAACCTGTATTTTCAGCATGACACCCTGGCAAAAGAACAGATTAAACGATGTACTGGTATACACGGAAAACTGATAGTACTTGATTTGCGTGACGAAGAAACTATTTATGCTACTAACAGATTTATGGTTTACGCACTTCATCCGGAATGTAATATATCCATGCATATTATGTGGGGATTAAACAAACAGAATACCGTATTTGCTATCGGTAAATCAATTCTCGATAGATCATCCAAAATTGATATCGGAGAATTAACGTTGAAATATGGTGGTGGCGGCCATGAAAATGCCGGAACCTGCCAGATAGACCACGACGCTACTGATGATGTTATGGGTGAACTGATTAATACCCTGAAAAATACATAAACCTCATAAATTGGACATGTATTAGTTTCATGACTTTTTGTATAGATTTGATTGCAAACTGAATAATATCTATCTAACCCCCGGGAGATATAAATCCCGGGGGTTTTTCAATTGCTTTTTATGGTAAGACTATCGCTTAAGGTCACTTCGACAGGCTCAGTGACCGGTCGCTGAGCCTGTCGAAGTGACCATTTTTAAGCAAATTTCTCTTTAAAAGCGAAAGTACTGACTGAACAAATATTACATTTATAACAAACAGACTGTTTATTTCAAATTATCTTATGTTTTATGGTACTGAATCTGATAATTAAACTTGACCCTATAGGCTGTTAGAAGGTAGAATTATTTAGCGAACTGAGTTATGATACTCTACATATTATGCCCTTGTAGCTCAGATGGATAGAGCGATTCCCTCCTAAGGAATAGGCCGGCCGTTCGAATCGGCCCAAGGGCACCAATTATTAATTTGTAAAAAACGTTAACTGGATAAGTGACCGGTCGCTTAAAATATCAAGGTGACCATAAACACGCATATCTCTTTTAAAAGCAAAAATCCTGAATTAGTATAAAAGGCAACAAAAAATGGCATTATTCTGGAAAAGTTCAGTACAAAATCACACCGGTATGAAATTAATTGTTGGATTGGGAAATATCGGAACCCAATACATTAACACGCGTCATAATATCGGTTTTGATGTTGTAAATGAAATGGCGCGTGAATACCAGGCACGTTTTAAAAAAGGCAAATTCAAAGGTGATGATGTTCAGATAAATATCAGCGGACATCGTATTTTATTGTTAAAACCTTCAACATTTATGAACCTTAGCGGGGAGTCGGTTATATCCGCGGTACGTTTTTATCGTATTGCACCGGTTGATATCCTGGTTATTTGTGATGATGTCGCATTGCCGGTTGGCAAGATACGATTCCGTGCCAAAGGCAGCGATGGCGGACATAATGGCCTGTACAATATCATCAACCGCTTAGGCACCAATGAATTTTCACGACTTAGAATAGGTGTTGGTGCACCACCACCACAAATGGAAATGGTTGATTATGTGCTGGGACGTTTTGTAAGTGACGAACGGGATAGCATGATAAAGGCAGTTGATAACTCCGTTCGCGGGGTAGAAACATGGGTTAAGGAAGGAATTACCCCAGCCATGAACCGTTGGAACTCGGTTGATACTGAAAATAAAAATAACACAAAAGTTACAATACCGGAAAAATCTGAAAATTAACAACTATATTTCCGTTTTTGTTATAAAAAAATGGAAATATTAAGCATAATAAAGTACAATAGCAATAGAATATACCAAAATTTAATTTACCAGGGGTAAGGAAAATAGATATGACTAATAGCGAACAAAAATTTGATTTAGCCGGAATGCGGTCAAAAGCTGCCAAAAATATATACTCCGGAATAGTTGACGCTAAATTGCAGGTGAGCATTGGTATGGCTACTTGTGGTATCAGCGCCGGCGCCGGTGCCATATATAAGGCAATTGAGGCAGAAATAGCTGACCGCGATGACATCGTATTAAAACAAGTCGGTTGTATTGGCCAATGTCATAAAGAACCATTAATGGAAATTATTACCAAAGATGGCGCTCCGTATCTTTATGGTGAATTGGATGAAAAAACCGCGTCAGATATTATGCGTCGGCATTTAAAAAATCAACCACCCGTCGCCAACTTGTTGGTGGACAACCCGGGTGAAAACCGCGTTACGATAATTACTGCCGACACCACCGCACCGAACTATTTTAGCCTGGTGAAGGCCGTTGTCGCTGCCGCCGAACTGCGCGGTATGGCAACTACCGAGGCCGGTTGCGAAGGTGGATGTAATGGAATATTCCTGCATATATCGCCAGATAACAAAAAATATTCTGTACCGGACATTGACGCGGCAATAAGTGTAATAAACGGCACAGGTGAAGAATATTTCATTGGTGACAAGGGTCCCAGATTTTGTATGACGCAAAATGTAGCACCGGTGACCGGTAAGCAAATGCGTATTGCCAGCCGAAATTGCGGCGTTATTGACCCGGAATCCTTAGACAGTGCCATTTGCGCCTATGCCTATTTAGCATTGGAAAAAGCTGTTAATGGTATGACCCCCGATGAAGTTATTTCTGAAATGCAGGGGAGTGGATTGCGCGGTCGTGGTGGTGGCGGATTCAGCACCGGATTGAAATGGCGGCTTACCCGTGATTTTAAAAATGACCAGAAATATGTAATCTGTAATGCTGACGAAGGCGACCCGGGTGCATTTATGGATAGAAACCTGCTGGAAGGTGACCCGCACGCGGTGATTGAAGGTTTGGCTATCGCCGGTTACGCAATCGGCGCCAGCAAAGGTTTCTTCTACATTCGCGCGGAATACCCTCTTGCGATAAAGCGCCTGCGGGCAGCAATTACCCAGGCAGAAAATGCCGGGATATTGGGCAAAAATGTAATGGGCACCGACTTCTCCTTTGAAATCGAGATACGTCTTGGTGCCGGTGCATTTGTCTTTGGCGAAGAGACAGCATTGATACATTCCATTGAAGGTGAACGCGGCATGCCGCGGCCACGTCCCCCATTCCCTGCCGAAAAAGGTTTATGGGATTGCCCAACCTGTATTAATAATGTTGAAACCCTGGCCTCTGTTGCGCCTATCATTATAAACGGGTCTGCATGGTATTCCTCCATTGGCACCGAAAAAAGTAAGGGGACAAAAGTATTTGCCCTTGCTGGCAAGGTTAAACGCACCGGTTTGGTGGAAGTGCCGATGGGTGTAACCCTGCGCCAGGTTATATTTGATATCGGTGGCGGTATTCGCAATAAACGCGCTTTCAAGGCCGTGCAGATAGGTGGACCATCAGGTGGTTGTCTGCCGGAGTCATTACTGGATACCGAAGTGGATTACGATTCATTAAGTCGCGCCGGCGCAATTATGGGTTCGGGTGGCATGATAGTGTTGGATGAAGATGACTGTATGGTTGATGTCGCAAGATATTTTGTGCAGTTTACCCAGGATGAATCATGCGGTAAATGCACACCGTGCCGTGAAGGCACTAAAAGAATGCTGGAGATATTAGAAAGAATTACCGAAGGGAAAGGTGTGCTGAATGACATTGAGTTGTTAAAACGACTTGGACATACTGTACGCCGCGCCAGCCTGTGTGGTCTGGGACAGACAGCACCCAACCCGGTATTATCTACCCTGCGTCATTTTAGTGAAGAATATACCGACCACGTTACCCGCGGAAATTGCAAAGCCGGTATGTGCAAGTCATTATTAATCTTTAAAGTCATTGAAGATAATTGTATCGGTTGTGGTGCTTGCCGACGTGCCTGCCCGGTTGGGTGTATCAGTGGAGAACCGCGGGTAGTACACCATATAGACCAGAAAAAATGTATAAAATGCGGATCATGCTATCGTGTATGTAAATTTAAAGCTATCAGTCGCGGTGACAACGCGTAATAAAAAACAGGAGAATTAAGATTATGCCTAAAATGGTTAATCTCACAATAGATGGAAGAGCGGTACAGGTACCGGTTGGAACATCCATAATGAAAGCGGCAGAAAAAATAGGTATTCGTGTACCAAGATTATGTTACCATCCATTATTAAGTATTGATGGTGCCTGCCGAATATGCGTGGTGGAAATAAAAGGTAATCCTAAATTAGTTACCAGTTGCTCGCACCCGGTAAGTGAAGGAATAGAAGTCCGAACCACAACACCGGAAATACGCGAGATAAGACGCGACATAACAGAATTATTATTGGACAACCACCCGAAAGATTGCCAAATTTGCGAACGCGATGGTAATTGCGAATTACAGCGTTTGGCAT
>CAZNLA010000232.1:0-8297 GCA_964573385.1 uncultured bacterium | reverse complement strand
CTGCAGATCCTTCAATAAGTCCGGCATCAGTTTCAACTTTATTGGAACCCTGTACCACTGCACCTTTAAGTGTCGGAACTTTTTCGATAAACATACCGGTATGGGCGCCAGTTTCTTTTAAGGTTATAGTTTCCAAATCACCAATTTTTGTTTTTAATGCCACAGTTATAGTATCCTGAGCATCAGTTGCATCCTGATCCGGGTCATATACTTCAATTGATATCGCGTCACTTACTACAATACCACGTATTTCGTCGTTATTAGAGTTACGAATAATCATTCTGGCACTGGAAGCTATATCCATATCATTTGATTTATCAACAATTCCTACTGTATCACCGATATAACGACTTTTATAAGTAAGGTTAATTTTGTCTGACCCATGCAATTGCAGGGTGCCATCTCCTGGTTTTGCATCTCCCATTACTGTAGGTACAGATGCAATAAATCGATCACCACCAATTGCGTCAGGTCGCAACATAACTTCTTCTGCGTCACCGGATGTTGTCTTAATATAAACTTTATATGAAGTTGTATTGGTTGATACACTATTGGGTTCAATCAACTTAATATATAAAGGTTCACCGGGTGACACTTTTTGTAATTGAGGTTTATTAGCAGCGAAGGCTGTACCGACTTTTTCCAATTCTTCAGATGCCTGTGCAAAGTGTCCCAATTTAAAGTGAGTAACACCAATAGCAAAATAAGCATGGTCAACCATAGGGTTTTCAGGGAAATCAGTAATAATCGCACGATATGCTTTAAATGAATCAGAATATTTTTGGATATTACTATAAATATCACCGATTTTTGCTAAAGCACGTGGTGACCATTCACCATTCTCTTCTTTTACTATAGATTGAAGCAAGGTGATTGCGTCCGCTTCTCTTTTAAGTTGGGCTAACGCATCTGCCATTCGAAATTGCGCCTGATATCTGGTTTCAGTTTCAGGGAATCTCTTTACAACATTGTTAAAGACACTGATAGCACTTTCGTATTCAGCGACTTTCATGTTTGCCTCTCCCTGTAAAAACAGGTTTTGTGCATCTCTTTCCTGTGGATCGATGTTATCGTCCGCGGCGAGAACTGCACAAATGGGCAGTAAAAGCATGAGCAAAAATGGTAATAATCTCATAAAACCCTCACAAAATGATTATAATGACCAAGAGAGGTAATATGCATTACCTTCAATTGGTAAGGTCTCTTCTTTTAACTTTTTGAGATCAATAATAACAATCTCTGATTTTTCATTTGTTTTTTTGATAGCAGCAATACTTCTGCCATCAATATTGATAACCGGGTGGCTATACTCCGCATCTTTATTTTCTGCGGTAATTCTTTTGATATCTTTCCCTTCCATATTCATTGTAAATAATGCACCCTGATTAATAAAGCAGATTAAATCATAATAAATAGTGGTTGCAGGTTCAATACCGCCGTCGGTTGTTAACTGAACTTCTTCACTTCCATTTAATAATACAGAATAAATATTCCATTTATCGTCCCGTTTTGATTGGAAGATAATTTTAGTTCCATCAGCACTAAATACCGGACAGTCGTTATCATATTCATTTTTCACTATAGTCGTCAATTTTCCACCGTCGGTGTTCATTCTCCAAATTTGCCATTTACCAATATTTTTACAGACAAACGCTATTTTTTTACCATCATGACTGAATACCGGACGCCTGTCTTCATATCCTGGATGAGGAAGTTTCTTGATTTCATTCGATTCAATATTTAATATATAAATATCTGTATTCTTTAAAACATTTGGGTCATCCCAACTTATTTTATCAGTATTTATATACGCTATTTTATCACCATTTACTGACAGGGAAGGTTCTGCGTTGCATGTGTCTAATATTTTCTTTGTATTTTTTTCGTTTTTCAGGTAAACAGAAGATTTTCTAATGTCATTATTATCAGTATAAACGAAAGTTTTACCACGAAAAGCTAAAGGATAAAGTTGATTTTGTGGAATAATTTCTTTTTCCTGTGATGCGGAAGACCAGTAAAGTTGCATACAACCACCGCCGCCACCCTGGAAAAATTCGATTTTAATATCGTATAATTTCCCAGCATCCAGATTAATAGTGCCATTATCTTCAGTACCGCCATGATCTGTCCAGTTGTTTATTAGAATATTATTATCTACCCAAAGGCGGATACCATCATCGGTCATTGTGGAGAAAGTATAAAGTTCTGAGTATCGAGGCATAATCCTACCAGTCCATCGAACACAAAAATTGTTATTCAATTTTCCCGGCAAAAGTTCGTCATTCCCTGAGTAGCTAAAATCAATTATGGAATCACTGCGGATTGTTAATGCCGGTTCTGCAAATTCTCTGCCATTATAATATTCACCTTGTAATCCAATACCTTTGCCGGAGGGAATTATACCTGCAAATATTACAGTGCATAAAAAAAATATTGGTACTATAATTATCAGGCGTAACATTTTTTCTCCTTTTAGCATTAACAATATACTTTGACGTAATTTATATACGATTGTTTCATGTTAAAGCAATGAATTTTATAAACAGTTTTTATATCTCTAAATCGTTTAGTTTTTTAATGAAACATTAAGTAAAATCTATTGTCAAAACAATAACATATAAAGTATAGTTCTACACAGGTATTATGTCCATAAAGAAAGGATAATTATGAAACCATTTTTTATTTTTTTATTTTCAATTTTTATTATTAGTGCAGTTTTAGCCGATACAACTTATATATGGCGCGAAGGTGAAACCGCGGATCATGCAACTTTTCCATTATCAACTTCTGATTTCCCGACATTAAGTGGTGGAAAATGGATGAGTTTTAATCCCGGTGATAATCCGGATGCGGAAAAGACATTTGAATTAACATATAACATTGATGTTGCAAAAGCAGGTGATTATTCTGTATGGTTTCGGTTAGGGTTTGAATTTGTCCGGCCATTTTATCGTTGGAGAATTGATGGCGGTGATTGGAATGAAATTAAGCCAACTCAATTATCAAGAGATATGACAGAATTAAGCATGTGGTGTGAAGTGGGATGGTTGGACGCAGGAAAAGTAAATCTTACTGCTGGTAAACATGAATTAGAAATTATCGCCGAACCGAATAAAGATAGATTATGCTTATCAATTGATGTCATTGCATTAGTACAAGGTGATTGGTTGCCGTCAGCAGATTTAAAACCAGGTGAAGTGCCAAATAAAAAACAGGATATTGATGCTGCCGCAAATATATTTAAATATACTGAAAATAAAACGGACCCAACTGAACGCACAACTATTTCATTATGGGGACTTTGGCAAATCTGTCGCGATGATGACCTGGATATGATGAAAGATAGATTTGAGCCTATTAAAGAAGTTCCTAAAAATCCTGTGTGGCGTGGAATAAAAGTACCATCAGATATTTATAGTTTACCTGAATTAAATTACGCTCACCGTGTTTGGTATAAATGCCGAATAGATGTACCGGAGAAGTTTAATGGGAAATCTTTTCAATTAGATTTTACCGGAACTAACTGGATTGCAAGTGTAGTGGTGAATGGCCAATATATTGGATGCCAGAAGAGCACCCGTGTTCAATGGTTAATCGATATCTCCAAAGCAATTAAACCAGGACAGATAAATGAAATATGTGTTGGTATCAAGGACTACTACTATGGATTAGACAGAGGTGACCAGCCTATAGACTTTATAAGAAATATGCCGGAGTCATTTGTTGAAAAATATGTTCGCTCCATTGGACCATTTTATCCATCAACCAAAGGTGATGCTGATGGCACAAAATGCGGAATTACAGATGCTGTAAGCATGGTAATCAGTTCACCGGTTTTCCCTGAAGATTATTTTATTAAAACCAGTTTTAAAAATAAACGCATAGATGCTGATGTTAATCTGGTTAATACATTAAATACAGATGTTGATGTAACAATTCGCGGAGAAGCTATTTTTGATAAAACAGGTTTGGTTGAGAAAGAATTACCTTTAATTTCATTGAAGCTGAAAGCAGGTGAAAGCAAGGTTGCAAATCTTACTGCAGGATGGGATAATCCAAAATTGTGGTGGCCGGAAGACGACCCGGCAAATATGTATAAATTAAGAACATACATTACTGTTAATGGTAAATTAACCGAATGGCGTGATACCCCATTCGGTTTCCGCGAAGTTACTATAGATGGTAAATATATACGAATTAATGGCGTCAGAAGAAACTTTTGGAATATATTAGGTGGATTAGAAGGTATAAATGAACAGGCGATGTTGGATAATTTTCGTAAATCAGGCAATAGGTTTGAACGAATGAGCGCTGACCTTGGTTTAGCATCAAAATTTGGTGGCCGTCGTAATCAACTTGACTGGACAGATAAACATGGTATACCTGTAAGATTATCGACAATGATTGATGGTATGGGCATAACGCATAACGAAACGAAAATTGAATTTTGGGAAAACTGCAAATTACATGTTGAACAGGTAATTAAAGCATATAAAAACCATCCGTCAATTATTACTTATAGTCTGGAAAATGAACTGTTGTTTATCGAGTCGCGATTAGGGTATGGTAGTCAGTTAGACTTAATGGAAGACCGGGCAAAAAAATATATGATTGATGTAGCGCGTAACCTGGACCCTACACGTCCTTCAATGTTGGATGGTGCTGGTGCACTGAAAGACCAATATGCTGACATCTGCAATACTCATTATGCTGAAGATGGATTTTTTGGTGACAATGCCAGAGCAATTGATGGCGTTGCTGTTAATTCGGCAGGTTATACTATCGATCCTAATGCGCAAAAAGGGAATGATATCGCGACAGGGTCTCGTTGGGTATGGGATGGTAAAAGACCATATTGCTGTGGTGAAATAGCGTATTTTGCAGGGAATAATGTTGATCATGCTTGGATAGGTGGTGAAAAGGCCGCTGAAGGCAGACCTGAAGCATTATACGCGTATTCGAAATATGTTAAATATATTTTTGAAAGATATCGTTGGAATGATGTAGCCATGATTTTCCCATGGATTACTCAGGAAGGTACCGAAGCATGTTGGAATTCGATGTCATCATTGGCGGCATTTACCCGCGATTATTCAACCAGTTTGTTCGGTGGTGAAGCAACTGAAATTACTGTTAAGATATTTAATGATACATTAAAGCCCGACCCGGTAACATTCACATGGCAGTGGGTTATTGATGGCAAAAAAGTTGCTGGTGGCAGTAAATTGTTCAATTTGGAACCGGGATTTGGTCAGGAATTTAAAATTGCTGATAAATTACCTGAAGTAACAACCAGAACAGATATGCAGTTGATTTTGGAAGTAACGCAACCCGGATCGAAGCCTTTTAAAGATATAAAAGAATATGCTTTATTCCCACATATAAATAAATTGGAATACACAAAACCTGTTTATATTGTAGGAAATGATAATGTATTTGCCACAAAAATGCAGAAATTAGGAATAAACACAATATTAATACCAGATGCCGGTAAAGCGAAAGATATTAATAATTTAATGATAATTTCACCACGTTATAAAGGTGATATGAAATCAATTATCACATTTGCGCGTGAAGGTGGAAGGGTTGTTTCGCTTGAACAGGATAGTCCCATGCAAGGTGATAATTTGCCATATAGTTTAGAAGTAGACAAAAAGTCACAATTATACTTCACTTTTGCTGAAGGGATATCTAATGCATTATTTAAAGGATTAAAAATGCAGGATTTATCAAATTGGCGTGGTTTTGGGCCAACAGCAATTAATCCATGGAAAAAAACGTCTGCTCAGGCAATTGGTTGGATAGTAGGTGGGCCACCTGCTATTGATCGATGTGCATTAGTCGAGATGCCGTGTGGTAAGGGAATTATTGTGGCATCACAAATGCTTATATATGAAAAGATTGATATTGAACCGGCAGCAGGTATTTTATTGAATAATATGATAAATAAAGCTGCAGATTATAAACCTAATTTAGCTGTCAGAGTTTCAGTATATGTAACTAAGAAAAGTGGAATTGAAAAGAAATTAAAAGATATTGGATGTCAATTACAAGAAGATTTACAATTAGAAGAAGCAATTGCAGATAGTAAAGCTGCGCCATTTATTATAGTTAGCGGTACAAAAGATAACATGAATATTCTTCGGGATAATGTTGAACTTGTGAAAAAATATATGAATAGTGGCGGTTGGATAATGGTATGGGGATTAGAACCGAACGCTTTGGATGCTTATAACACAATTCTTGACACTAAACATGTTATCCGTGAGTTCAGAGTAGAAAGAGTCGGATTAAATCGTGATAAAATGACTGAGGGAATGGATGTTTCTGATTTCAGTATGAGTTCCAGTGTTGTTATTGCTGAATGGATGAATTTAAAAAGATTATCAATGGATGTATTTTCATCTTGTGTAGATAGCGGTACTGACATTGCACCGTTTACTTTTGGTCCATATAACCCGAATTATACTTTTCAACCTTCAGGTCCGATAGCGATGGTAAATGGATTACGGAACGCTGATTTCTGGATGTATGTTAATCAATTTGGTGGGTTATGGGGAGATATACAACCGGAAGGAAAAGAAATACATACTTTTAAGTTACCTTATGCTATGGAGATTCAATCTATAAAAATTTGGAATAACACAAATTATAATTCAATAGAAAATCTTGATATAAATGCTGATGGAAAAAAAGTTGGTACTATAGTATTGCCGGATAACCGTGAGATGACATTATTAGAATGTAATAATGTAAAAGCAAAAGAAGTTTCATTGATGCTAAAGAGTTACCGACGCAAAGGGTGGAGTGGTATGGCAGGTATAGACATAGTACAAATTAACAGAAAATTACCAGATTGGATGGATGCCGGAAAGTTAATACCTTTGGATACTATTGGCGGATTAGTGAAATATCCGCGCGGTAATGGTGGTTTATTATTAAATAATCTAAAAATAGCAGTGGGGGATTTACCTGCGAATAATGAGAAAAAGGATAGAATTGTTTCTGCTTTAATGCATAATTTTAATGTATCTTTTGCAAATGCGGATGGTGAAAACGCAAATGGACCTGATGACCCAGAATAAAATTAAATAGAGATATAATTCAATGAAGAGTTCTACAACTTTGTTTGTGGAACTCTTCTTTTGTTTTCCGGATTTTTAAGATAGAATTAATACGGATGGAGATAGTAATGAACAATAAAATATTACCAATACTCTGGTGTGATGGTATATTAAAAATTTTAGACCAGCGTGAATTACCTGCATGTGAAGTTTATATCGATTGTAAAAGTGTAGATACGGTAGCAGACGCAATAAGAACATTGGCAGTGCGTGGCGCGCCTTTAATTGGTGTTACGGCGGCTTATGGTATGGCGTTGGCAGCATTTTATAATAACGATATTGATTATTTGCGTAATGTTAATAAATTACTGGCTTTAACAAGACCTACTGCGGTAAATCTGTTTTGGGCTTTAAACAGATCTATATCAGCATTAAATGATGAATGCAGTGGTGACATCGATAAAAAGTTATTAACTGTTGCAGATGACATATTGAAAGAAGAAATTAACTCATGTGATTTAATATCAAAATATGGTTCAGAGGTAATGTCAAATAATGCGAAGATATTAACGCATTGCAATACCGGTACATTGGCAACTGGAGGTAAAGGTACTGCACTCGGCGTTATCCGGCAATCATATGAAGATGGTAAATTAAATAAGGTTTGGGTAGACGAAACACGACCATTATTACAAGGGTCTCGTCTGACAGCATGGGAGCTGACTAAAAGTGGTATACCTTATAATCTGGTTTGTGATAACATGGCGGGCACATTAATGGAACGTGGTGAGGTCGATGCGGTAATTGTAGGTGCTGATAGAATTGCGCTGAATGGTGATTTTGCCAATAAAATAGGGACATACAGTTTGTCTGTTTTAGCGAAATTTCATAATATACCTTTTTATGTAGCGGCACCATTTTCCACCATTGATTTTTCATTGCAATCAGGTATAGATATACCGATTGAGTTCAGAAATGATAATGAAATTAAAATTATAAAGGATTATCATATTTCACCATCTGAAGCAATAGGGTGGAACCCATCTTTTGATGTTGCGCCGGGGAGTTTGGTTACGGGTTTTATTACTGAACATGGTGTTTTAAAACCACCCTTCAAATAAAAAAAAGCGAAGAGTTTTTTACTCTTCGCTTTTTTTAATCCCAATATTAAAATTAACCGGGTAAGATGCTGAAACCTTTTGGCGGGTTGCCGGTAATGAAATAATGTGCCGC
>CAZNLA010000231.1:0-8305 GCA_964573385.1 uncultured bacterium | reverse complement strand
AATGTCGCGAGTGCACTACCATTCATATCTGTTACAATATTTTTCGGGTTAATTTTACCGGCAGTTGTCATCAGGGTAATCGGCACATTAGTTAATGAACGGCCATATTGATCGGTAGCGCGGATTAACACCTGCGCGGTGGAAACAGCGTCCGCGTTTAATGTTTTCGGGGTAATTGTCAGCATTAATCCCTGATTAGTGGGTTGAGGGTTTGTTATTACATTTCCCTGCACAAAAGTTATTATGCCTACACCACTGGCACCATTTGTCTGTGCGGAAATAGTTGCCTGGCCGGGGGTGCGGGGAGCAATAATTGTTGCGCGCGCCCGTCCGGTTAAATCAGTAATCAAAGTATTTGGTTGAATAGTTCCCAGTGATGCGGTTAAGAATACCTGTACCATTTGCATAGGCCGGCTTAAGGTATCCAGAGCTAAAATATCAACGGTACCCATGGATGCGCCATCCGCGGCCAATGACTGCGGAAATACGCTTACCGTTATTGAGGACTGTCCAATAGGTGTTGTGCCACCACCGTTACCATTAAAACTGACTATAGCACTTCCCGTCGCGCCTAAAGCAGAAGCGGTAATGGTGCCCTGACCATAAGTGCGGGGGGCAATTACTGATACCCGGGCATGGCCTGTCGCATCAGTATTTATAGCCGCCGGTTGTAATGTCCCCATGGTTGCGGTGAAAGCAACCGGCACATTTACGCGGGGTGTGCCATTTGTATCCAATATTACCGCGTCAACCGTGGCGGTTGAATATCCATCAGGAATAAGATTCGCTGGATTAACAGTAATTTGAATCTGCTGTTGTGTTGATGGATTAATGGCAATATTGGTATATGCTTTTTTATTAAGATATTGGGCGATGGCGGTAATATGGGCAATGCCGGCATATTGCGCGTTAGGCAATTGCGCCGGTGCGCGGTATGTTACCGTTGCGTTACCGTTAGTATCTGTTATTGCTATCTGGTCAATTGATCCCAGGTCGGTATAAAATTGTATTGGTTGTTGCACCACCGGTTGATTCATAGCATCAGTTAATACAACACTGATTTGCGATGTGCTGTAACCATCCGCGGACATATTTTTAACAGTTGCGGATATCTGGAAATCAGATATCTTTTGTCCCTGATTTGATTGCTGAATGGGTGCAGTAATGGTAGAAACATATTTATCATCAATTATCGTCAGCACTTCCAACTGTTTTAAAAACAGGTCTGTATATTGGTCAGTAGTCATATTTTTGCCACCGAGTATCAGACTTACGTTAGCAACACCATCAGTGTCGGTAATGGCAGTCATTGAAGATAATGTGCCGTAATTGCAACTGAACTTTATAGTTTTTCCCGCGCGGGTAGCACCATATGCCCGGGCAGTAACCACAGCAGTGGCAGTACTACCGGATTGCAGACGTATCTGTTTCGGATCAATTGAAGCACGGATATATACCGGTGGTGGTGTCAAATCGTTTTGCTGTACCACTAATTCAATAACTTTTTGTGTTGGGGGGTCATCTGCATACCGCAAACTGTCATCCGCGGAAATAATAACCGCATATACACCAGGGTCTGCCGGTGCTATCCAGGTAAAAGTGGTCTCATCAACCATTTTATAACCCTGTTGCAAAGTACCACCGGTACAACTTCCGGTAACCGTAACCGGGTCTTTTACCTGTTTGCCATTTAATCCGTATAACCCCAATTCATAATCGTTATCATACATTTTTACTTTAATTCGTACCGTTGAATTCGGCCGTAATTGAGTTGTACGGTCAGGGGTCGCGGTTAAATTTATTAATTGTCCTTCGGTATATGCCACACCAAAGGCATATAATGAACTGATAAACAAAAATACCAGTGGTAAAATTAATTTCCAACGATTCATATTTATTTCTCCTTTTGCTTTTGTAATTATACCAAAAGATACGTATAGACGTAAGTTATGGATTCATTTTACAATAATATATTTTGACATATATTAATTGTCTATTACAGGACTTTCGCTCATAAGAATAATCTTGCTTAACAAGGTCGCTGAGCCTGTCAAAGTGACCTTAAGCAAAAAATACTTTTTATTTATAAATACGGGGAAGGCGAACCCCCAGACTGACAAGCGCTTCATACGCAATACTGCCCATGGCCATACCAACTTCCCAGGCGGTGATAACTTTATCTCCCTGACTTCCTATTAAAACTGCTGTTTCACCAATGGCAACATCAGGTATTTCAGTTACATCAATTATTGTTTGGTCCATGCTGACACGACCGGCAATAAATGCCCGTTGACCATGTATTAACGCCCAACCGGTATTTGAATGCGTACGGGCAAGGCCATCAGCATAACCCAACGGCAATAATGCAAATTTGCTGTCACGATTGGTGCGGTATGTTAAACCATACCCAACCGCATCACCAGCAGGTAAATTGTTTACCTGCACTATCTGCGCTTTCAATGATAATGCCGACCGCAGTGGAAACGGTATAAACCGGTCGCGGGTATCTTCTGTTCGTATACGCGCGTAATCAACACGTTTGGTATGGCTATACAACGCCGGCATGCCTGTATCCGGGGGGATATCTGATGCCATTGGTACAGGAGGTATACCATATATAATTAATCCAGGACGCACTAAGTCAAGATGTGAAGGCGGGAAAAATGTTATAGCCGCACTGTTGGCACAATGCCTGTAGCGGGGGGTAATGCCATAGGTTGCGACCTTATCCAGAATAGCGCAAAATCTGTCAAACTGGGTGTTCAGCGATGTCTGGTCGTCATAGTCCGCGGTGGCGAAGTGGGTCATAATTCCTTCAATTTCTATTCCGGGCATCACCGCGACTTTTCTGATCATTTCAACTGCTTCTGACCATCTTACCCCAACCCGGCCCATCCCGGTATTAATTTTTATATGACCACGAAATACCTTGCCGACTTTCATCGCCGCGTCAGAAAACGCCTGTCCCGATTCAAGACAATTAATTACCGCCGCGCTTTCTAACCTTACAATTTCTTCGGCCTGACAGGGCAAACTGCACCCCATTATTAACGTGGGGGTATAAATACCAGCATCCTGCAAAGCCTTCACTTCTTCCGGAATAGCCACTGCCAACATGGCAGCACCACCTTCCAATGCCGCTTTTGCTGCAGGAATCAACCCATGACCATACCCATCAGCCTTTACAACCGCGATTACACCGGTCTTGTCGCCGACAAAATTACGTATAGACCGGACATTTTCTGTTATTGCTTTTGTTTCAACTTCTACCCATGCTGGACGCACATTTTTCTCCTGACATATTGCTGCTAAAAATTACATATTTTAACGGGGTTGATACACGACTACGCATATCAACGCACTCAATGCTTATTAAATCAATACTTTCGCTTAATGTCACTACGATATGTATGCTATGGACCGGTTGATAGCTTTTTGAAGTGACCATTTTAAAGCATCTTACCAGATGATAGCGAAAGTCATGTGAAATAAAACTTTACTATATTATATTTATGGCTTCGGTTACTTATTTCCTGCTATTTTAATGGTATCAACAGTAATTGCCACTAAATAAATTTTATCATTTGCCGGTAAAACAATTGATGCTATCTCTTTATTACTATCTACCGGTAAAGTTAATGAGTAAACAGTACCGTTGAAGTTCTTGTTATTTCCAAACGCTGTTTTTATATGAGTTGTCCTAAAAACCGGCACGTCATCATTGGCGGGATTATCAAGCCAATACGGCACTGCCACAGTAATATTTTGGGTGCTACCATCAGTATATTCAATGGTAAAATCCGCGTTCTGCTTTTTATCCACAGCAAAACCTGCAATATAAATTGACTTTCCCGTTGCCTCAATTGATATCTTTTCTTTATCAGCATAAATTGCCGGATTTCTGCCATCTTCTGATAACATGAACTTAAACCATGGGTCATTACTTTGTGGTATACGCCCTGTCTGGTACCCAACCGGATATACATTGTTAATTCCTAACGCGTCCGGTAAAAACTCCTCTGAAGGAAAAGCATTATTTTTACCATCAATATTTTTTCTGTTAAACAAATTATTGGTATCATTATAACTACACCAGGTATTAACAGATTTGCTGATATAAATAAATTTCCAACGTTCATCAGTGGCAAATCTTATCATCGGTAATGCCGAACCGAACAGACTGGCAGGTTTGCCATCTATTTCAATAGTGAAATAACAATTAAATATCCCGGAAAACCCGGGTGGGGTTAATGTTACACGTTGTTGAACCACCTGACCGGCAAGACATTCATTTTCTATCTTTGTAAATCCTGTCGCGTCTTTTATCTCACGGTTATCTACCGTTGTCATGTAACATTTTATGCTTACCTGGTCTTTACTCCAATTTTTTGATGAATAATTGGCAACTGTTATTACACCCGTAACCGGCATTATTATTTTCTCAGGGAACTCGATTGCCAATATTTTACAGGCATTTTCATTATTAATAAGAATCTTTGGTTTTTCACCGGCAGCATTTTTTATTGTTAATGGCAATGAAAACGATGCTATCTTTTTAGTAAATATCGGAATTATTACTTTTGCAGCGGCATCAGAATAAATATTAATTTCCAAATTATAAATACCACTGCTTAATGGACGGCGTTTGTCATCCCGGGCGACAATATTCAGTGCAATTTCACCGATTGTGTTCGCTGGAATTTTCACGTCACCATCCATGGTACCACTGGCAACTACCTTGTCATTTCTGCTTATTTTATATTCAATTCGCATCCCTTCTTCAGTTGCCATCGCTTCGGCATCATTATTTTTAATGCGGAATTTAACTTTACTGCTGACACCTTTTGTTACGAATGCCGGCAAATCAGTACCCACCAGAAACAATGTTTTTTTCTGATTTTCGCGCCATAGGGTAATGTTAGTTAATAGGGTGGATAATTCTGTATTGCCGTATTGGGCAGTAGGTGCGATGGCAGTGCCGGCAACATAATCATTGTATGAATTTATCGCTATATAATCCGGGGATATCGCATTCGCCATAATTAATTGACCGCGGAACTCTTCGCCACCACGCCTGGTTATCACCGCGTTGGAATCATCAACAATTGAAGGGGTAATATTAGCGGATAAAAATTTACCAATTATTTTGCCATCTGATATAAGCAATGTATAGTTTCTATCTTTTATGAAAATCGGATAAGATATTTTATTATTATATACCTGCGTCAATCTATACAATTCCGGGATAACAGATATCTTTGCGGTTGCGATACCGGCAATAGCGATATCTGTTAAATCAGACGCGTTAAAACCTAACGCGACAGATGGAACCGGGATATTCAATAACGGCGCGCTTACAATCGCGTTAATAAAAGATGGTGTTAAATCATCCGGCGTAACAATTAACGCGTCTATGCCATATTTTGATATAGTTTTAAATTGTCGCTGATAATAAACAGGCATATTCGGGGTGACAAAGTTACCGCACCCTATCACAGGTCGGCAAATACCTGTCTCTTCGTTTCCGGTTGAATACCAGGCGGTAATGACCGGCGTTTCATTTAATGATTCCGTGTGCCGATCTTCTTTATCCGGTGAAAGTGCCACATTAATCACGGCAGCGTTTGCCCATTCCGCGTCCTCAGGTTTACCATCTATAAATGGCCGGTTTTTCATTTGAGGAATAGATACAGCATTCTTCTCAACAACTATCCTGCCATCATCAGGTAATAAGGTCATTCTCCCCCATGCTGATGGTTTTAATATGCTTTTATCATTTAGGGTTTCCGGCCAATATTTTTTTGCGTTGTCATTATAAATATCATGATTTAATACCGCCAGACCAATGCTAAGATTTTTACCGGAAATCGGCGCGGGTATACCCAATAAATCCCAGGATAACGCTATCTCAACCGTATACTTTTCACTTTTTTTGCCCGGACTATTAATCTCACCATATCTTTTTACGCCGTATCGTATTGTCCCTGATGTACTGAGACCAAACCAATTTGTGTCGTCATACCACCCGTTAACAGTGCCACGTTGTACAGTGGCACCACCCGCGGCACTCACCACCACACGAAATGTTTTATCATCCGGGATATTCTTACCTTCGATATCAGAAAAATTAAGGTACATCGTTACACTGTCATCAAGCCATGGTTGTCCCAATGGTTCGGTTCTGGTTCCTGATAACCTTGTATCCGGTACATCAAAAGAGAAATACAACGCATCAGTGCGCCAACCGGCATTAAACTGCATATTTCGTGCTTGCAAACTCGTTAATATTGATAGTATTAACCATGTGAATATAAATATTTTTTTCAATTCTTTATTGCGGATTCGCCGAATCCGCTCTCCTGTTATGAATAACTTGGCATATCAAGTGTGCCAATCCACCATCCACCCAAAGATGCCAAAACCGCCATATTACCACCGAAGGCCAGTGTACCAAGCCAGGGAATGCCGGATGAATACATTATAAATACGGTTGCAAGGTTAAATATAATCGCGGTGCCAACCGTTACAGATGGGCCTATTGGCCATTCCTCGTCAAATGAACTCATAATTATTACCGTCACAACGCCCACCCACATACATACCGTACTGGTTATCATCAGCAACATTCCATACGGGTAATTATTGGTGGATCCGCGATCAAATATCGGAAGTGTAGCCTGTATCATAAGTTTTTCAAAAGATGGCAATATGCGACCGTAAGCTAATCCAAATGCCATAACCCCAAGCCCGATAGCCTGGGTTGTTACAGATTTCCATGGGATATACAGGGAATATGATGCCGTTGCTGACAATTTTAACATCTCCGGGGTAAATGCAAAGACTAATATAATAACCGCCACGGCGCAAATGGCTAACATCCCTTTCTGACGCGCGCGACGTTCCTCTATTAATAATTTTTCCTGCGGTGATGGTTCAATATATAAATCTACTACACCATCCAACACCTGGCGCGCATGCTCTAATCTGCCACGATATTCACCATTTTCCGGATCCGCGGTAATCGCGCGCTCGTAAGATTTTATCCCTTCTTCTAACCTGTCGGTCATCAGATATACTTCGCCAAGCAATGCCCATACTTCGCCATGTTTTGGATTCGTTTCTATTATGCCGCGCAGAATATGCATTGCTGATGGCATTTGCCGCCGCCATATTGCCGCGTTAACCATAAATAACCTACGCTCAATTGATGACATCTGCCCATACAAATCAATATCTGGTAACTTTACATCTATATCCGCAATTTTTTTCTTGCCATTTAAAGTCGCTTTAATAATCGCCGCGTCATACTGCAAACGATATTTGCTGGTGAGGACTAAATACGCGTTTATCTTTTTATGGAATGACTCATCAGTAAAAATCATCTCCGTATCCGCGGTAACACGATACCGCGATACATAATGCTGAAAAGATGCTTCTATCTGCAACATAGAAGCATTTATTTTTAATCCAAAATAATCATAATAAGTCTTCATAATTTATGAAAATATTATAGCAGGAAATAACCATTGATAACATCCAAATAAAAAGAACTTTCGATTTTTATTTAGGGGATTAGGTGTTAGGGATTTGGGTTAGGTGTTAGGTGTTAAGTTTCAGTGTTTTCAATATTTACAAATAATTTATGCCTTGGAAAGGCATTATAATGGGTAACCCCAGGCGTCAGCCTGGGGGAAATGCAACCTTTGACCGCGCCTCGTAGAGGTGCTTTCATAATGTCACCTCTACGAGGCTTATGATAATAGACGTTACTTCCCCAGGCTGACGCCTGGGGTTACCCATTATGTCACCACTCCGTGGCTAATATATATATAGAAATCGTTCTAAATCGATTCCATTTCGAGCACAAGTTAAGTGACCTTTTATAATCCTAACTTTTTTTGTACGGATTTGGTTACTAACGACCTAAACCCTAATCCCTAACCCCTAACCCCTAACACCTAACACCTAACACCTAACAATTGGAAAAATATCACAATCCTTTATGCCTTGGAAAGGCATTATAATGGGTAACCCCAGGCGTCAGCCTGGGGATTAAACCATAACATTGTCTGCGCCTCGTAGAGGTGCTTTCATAATGTCGCCTCTACGAGGCTCAAGTTAGTTGTCTGTTACTTCCCCAGGCTGACGCCTGGGGTTACCCATTATGTCACCACTCCGTGGCTAATATATATATAGAAATCGTTCTAAATCGATTCCATTTCGAGCACAAGTTAAGTGACCTTTTATAATCCTAACTTTTTTTGTACGGATTTGGTTACTAACGACCTAAACCCTAATCCCTAAC
>CAZNLA010000230.1:0-8340 GCA_964573385.1 uncultured bacterium | reverse complement strand
GGTCATAACCACGGGCCGGAAAATACCGCCACAGAAGAGGCACGCGGGCGAGTGAGCGATGACGGCGGAAACACCTGGGGGGATATCTTCACCATTGCGTCCGTCCCGGAACCCGGGATTGCAGTTAGTCATGGGGTATTTTGTTCACATAACGGCGAATTGTGGGCGTTCCACGGCGCATATCGTGGCACAATGGAGCAGGTCCATACGCGCGTCTATCTGCTGGATGATGAAACTGGTCAATGGTTAGAACGCGGCATCATCCTTGATGGCGGTTTTTGGCCTTTGCAGGAACCTGTGTGCATGGCGGACGGCAACTGGATAATGGCGGGCATTGCCGTGAGGGGTGATTGCCCTGCTGGTGGAATCAACCCGCCCGCCGTAGCCATCAGTCATGGTGATAACTTCACCCACTGGGACATGATTGAAATTTATTGCATGGCGCCGGGAACCGTTTGGGGTGAATCGACAGTATTCGTTGATGGTCAGCATGTAGTAAACATAGCACGCTATGGGGAAGATTCCATCGCCTTGATGGCGGTCAGCGATGACTACGGCCGCTCGTGGAGTCCTTCAAAACCCAGCAACCTGACCATGACCACCAGCAAACCATATAGCGGTACCTTAAGCGATGGACGACACTATCTGATAGGGACAACCACTGCGGATTGCGGAATGAGGCGTGCACCTCTCACTATCGCCCTTACGCAACCAGGCGAATCGACATTTTCATCACTGTTCGTTATTCGTCACGCCGAATGTCAGGGATGGGAAGTCGAGTCGCATCCATACGCGGCGTTGAGCTATCCCTACGCCGTGGAACACGAAGGCAAGCTATACGTTGGCTATTCAAACAGCGGCGGCGGTCTCGGACGCGTCGGCGAGGGGCGTGAACTATGGAACAACAACAGCGCCGAACTCGCCATCATCCCCCTTGTATCACTGAAAACAAATCTGAATAACTATTCTTAATTTCATTAAATACGAAATGATGAAAAATATACAGCAAATAATGTGAAAATTACACATTATTGAAACATGTCTGACATCTATATAATTGTTAAGAAATTTAAAACCCAAGAATGAATGCAGACGATTAGATTTAAAACAGAACTTTCGCTTTAACAGAAAAATATGCTTAAAAATTGTCGCTTCGACAGGCACAGCAACCGGTCACTGAGACTGTCGAAGTGACCTACTAAAGAGAAAGTCCTGTTAATATATATACAATTATTAATGTTCTTATCAATGACGAAATGTTAGTTAGAACAATTACGATTCCAACCGAATAACTAATCATAAATTGAATAATTTTCGAAAAAAAGTATAATATTCCGGAGAGAGATGAATATGAAACCATCATTAAGTGTATTTCCAAAGTTTTTTAATAATTTAACTTTACCACAACTGGCAGGTTTAATTCGCGAAGTTGGGTTGGATACCACTAATCTGGTGGTACGTGACGGATTTTGGGTTACACCTGATAATATTCGAACTGAATTACCAATATTCATGCGCAGTACGGCAGCAGAGGGATTACAGGTAAAGTTCGCCACCACCGGATATTCCGCACGTGAATTAGTTGAGAATAGTGACCCTTTGAAAATAATGGCGGATAATGGTATAGAATATTTTCGTATAGGATATTTCGGTTATGGCAATGATGTTATTGGTGCTATGCAATCAGCAAGAAATGATTTGTCGATGCTTGCGGATAAATGTGCAGAGGCTGGTATTCGCGCGGTATATCAGGTACATCATGGCACACTTATTGCAAACGCATCCGCGGCATATACTGTTTTTAACGGTTTATCATCAAAATATCTGGGTGTAGAACTTGACCCGGGAAACCAGTGTTATGAGGGTTGGGAGAATATTAACAGATCAATAAATCTTCTTGGTGATTTCTTTTGTGCAATGGGGATTAAAGATACTTGTGTGATGCGTGATAACTCAAAGATATCTTCACCGACAAAAGGATGGTATCGCACCTTTGTTCCTTTGAATGAAGGGGTTATAGATTGGTATGAAATTGTGCGCGCGTTAAAATTAGCTGACTTTAGCGGTCATCTGGTTTTTATGCCGTTTTATGACGAGGATAATTTGCCGGAAATGCGACGAAAGTTGAAAATAGAAGTTGATTATCTGCGTATGATAATTGCTGAGGTAATGGGGGAATAGAGATGGAAAAAAGATACATGGTAAGTCAACTTGATGATATAGATCCGGTGGAATGCCCATGTGGAATGTCACGGCGTGCTTTTGTGTCACCGGATAATCCTGTTGCCACTATTCATATGGTTGATATTTCTATAAATGCCCGCAAACATTATCACAAAAAACTGACTGAAATTTATCTTATTTTAGAGGGAGAAGGCGAAATGGAGTTGGATGATGAGATTATTATGGTTAAACCACTAACCGCTATCTTCATTAAACCCGGTTGTCGTCACCGCGCTTTGGGAAATATGAAAATAGTAAATATACCTGTGCCGGCATTTGACCCGAATGACGAGTGGTTTGACTGATACTGTTGAAGTGACCTTAAGCGAAAATTCTGTTATTTTTTGTAATTAAAAGAATCGATTCATTTTTTATAAAAGGGAGTGTTGTAAATTGCAAGAATATTAATTGCAGGACTTTATTTATTATCAGATAATCATTCGAAAGGTTGATAATATGCCTATGCAATCCGGACCGGTATCTTTGCAGATATTTAAAGCCAATATGCTCCGCTTTATTGAACGTTGTGCTGTTTCAACTGGTGTTGTTGATATTTCAGCGTGGGAAAATGCCCGGGAAACTTCTGTTAGCAGTCACTTTTCTCAAAAATTAATTAAACCAATTACCGAATTACAGGTAAATATTAAATCGCTGGAATATAGAATGGAGACGAATGATTGGGCTTTTGCTTCTACACCGGGAGGATGTGAAAGTCTGGAAGGTGGTCATTCTGCGGTTGAGGCATTATTTTTAATCGGTGAACTCGGTCGTTTGTCTGATGATAATAAACGTTCATGGGTTGAATATTTTAATAATTATCAGGATAAAGAAACAGGTTATTATCTGGGTCCGTATGTGCCGGCACAGGACCATTATTCCTGGCAGGATGGTTCTGTTTGTAAACATCCATGGTACCACATGCATGACCATCTGGTTTCTTGCCTGTGTCCGACAATGAAGCTATTAGGTGGTGAATCCCGTTATCCATTATCGCAGGGAAGTCAGACCGGTCGTTTTCTTGACAGAGGATATTTGGAATATTTTCTTCATGGTCGTGATTGGAACCAATATAAATTTGACCTTAATTTCCGTCGGCATGACCCGTGGTGGATGGGGAATGAGTTCTGGTATCCTGCCTGTATACTGTGGCAGATAAGCGTTTGGGAAAATGGCACATCGGCAGCAAGAAAAGCACGTATTTTACTGGATGATGTCTGGTACAAATGGCATGATAACAACTTTTGTGCTAATGGATTTTGGGCGGGTAATTTGGATGGTGATAAATCTCTGTTATGGCATGGTAACCGTGAACCGGGATATTTTCCCACAGAGTTTAAAACTCCGGATGAATTATACTGGTCTGCGATGACTATTATGGGTGGCGCACACCAGTTGTGGTTTTATGACTTTGATAATCATCCTATTCCGGATAAGGTGCGCCGGGCACAAACTGATGCGTTATTGGCACTTCAAAATAAGCATAACCACCATTTTGGCATGGGTGATATTAACAATCCTGCTGGATGGTCATGTAATTGCACCGATGTTGATTGTATGACTATTCTGGCGATTAATTGGCATCGCCAGGATTATCGCCGGGATGAAATTTCTTCCGCGTTGCTCCAGGCAATGCATGCTATTTTAACAGATAGATTAAATGATGATGGCGTATTGGAATCTATTCCCAATGCTCCGTTTTCGCATAATTTTAATTCCTGGGAGACGTTATCACCCGCAGGACAAGGGAATATGCTTAACCTATCATTTTACTTGTGGGCAATTATCGCGGCATGTATAGTTAATCAGGATTCTGATGATAATGATATGCAAAGTTTTGTTAACAATATTTGGCCCCGGGTACCGTCACATTGGCTATGGCTACCGAAATAAAGAAGGTTTAAACAATGAATAACTTACCGTATTTTGTTGATTTAGCAAATTTCAGCACAGACAACCTGCCGGTTATTGAACCAACCGCAGTAATTACGCCTTCCCCTGACTTTGCGGGTGCATGGACAATTGCGGGGGATATCAATGGTGATGGAAAAGCGGAATTGGTGATGGCGCGATTATGGGAAAAAGATGATGTTCATGCCACTGCTACGGTTTGCGCCTGTCGTTTGGATGGTTCCGTTTTATGGACATGGGGCAACCCGGGTGATGGTGTCGCCGCATTACATAATGACGCGGCATGCCAGATATACGATTGGGATAGAGATGGGCAGCAGGAAGTGGTGATAGTTACCCACACCGATGTCATAATGCTCGATGGTTCTTCTGGATGCGAAAAGTATCGTTTCGCAACTCCTGGGCGTGATTCTGCTGACTGCATTGTTTTCGCGCATTTAAGCGATGGCGAAGGTGCTGATATTATCATTAAAAACCGCTATCATAAAATATGGGCTTATAATTGGCAGGGAAAACAGCTGTGGGAGATTGATAATCCCGCCGGTATGAAGACTGCGCATCAACCATTCATCGTTAATATTGATAAAGATGGTTATGATGAAGTTATAGCGGGTTATGCCATGCTTAACCATAAAGGAAAAATTGTATGGTCGCTTAATAGCGACGCTTTGAAAATAGGGCAGGGGCATCTTGATTGCGTAAGAGTGTTGCGGCAAGGAAAAGAACCGGAAGACTGGCGGTTAGTTTTATCCTGTTGCAGTGATGATGCTTTGCTGTGTCTGGATGGAAATGGCGAATTAATATGGGAAAACCGTGGATTGCATTTTGAATCTGTCTGCATAGGCAATTTAATTCCTGGTGATGAATCTATGCAGATACTTGTTGATATTGATCATCGCACCCCGGGTAAAAGTCCGTTGCAAATATTCAGTGAAAAAGGAAAAATGATAGGTGAAATAAACAGCATTTATGGCAGAATTCATCCATTAATAAAATGGGATGATTTATCAACTGACAAAATAGTTGCCTGCGAGGACAGATTACTGGTATCCGGTGCTGACGGACAACCATTGGCACGATTTTCCACTCCGTTACCCGCCGGGGTGATATTTGAACAGGAAGAACGTCCATTGGAACATTTAAACCGCGGTGATTACCACCTGATTGGTCATACCGGCAATATATTTGGCAACGGTTGTCAGGATATAATGTTTACTACTAATCCCGGTGGAGTTATTTGGCTATATGAAAATCCCGGCAAAATATCACAGGGATTGCCATTGGGTACCGGGGAAAATGTTACGTTGTATTAGAAAAAACTAATAATACAATTGGCATCATCACATACAATGATTGAAAAAATGTAAGGATAAATATGATAAACATTGACCAACGTTTGTATACATATTTGCGCCAACTCAGCAATAAAGATTGGGGTATGCCTGTTGGATTTGGCGGTGGCACCTGTTTTAAGGCTATCCCGCCTTTGGAACTTGAAAAACGAGGTGATTCGACCGGTTATTTTCGGTGGGAATGGGTAGATTATTCGCTGGATTTATTGCGGCAGAGAAAAGATTGTCAGGATTTTTCCATGGTAGGGTTGTTGCGGATGCTTTACCGCTATCCGCAATCGCTATTATTAAATGACGAATATCGTCGTGAAATTGAAAAGGTAATGATAGCGGCTAAATATGATATGAAAGATGGCGATGATGATACCTGTTGCTGGCATACAGAAAATCATCAGATTCAATACGCGTCATCTGAATTGCTGATAGGACAGCTTTTTCCAGACACTATTTTTCCTGTTACCGGCAAAACCGGCGGATGGCACATGGAACGCGCACGGAAAAAGATTGAGACATGGCTTAACTGGCGGGCATGTTTTTCATTCAGCGAATGGAATTCCAGTTGTTATTATGATGATGATGCCGCCGCTTTGCTGAATTTGGCGGAATACGCCGAAGACGCGGAATTGCGCGGGAATGCCCGTAATATATTCAATATGCTGGCAATGCATGTCGCTTTGAATAACTGGTACGGATTAACCGCCGGTTCGCAGGGACGCGCTTATCTGGAACAACAAATTACACCGCGGGAAACCCCGATGGCTACTCTGGCACAGGTATGTTGGGGAGAAGAAGAAGTGCCGGTGCTGTTGAGTCATACGGCGATATTGCTTGCCGCCGGAGAAATACGAATACCACCAGCGATTATCGCGATAGGTAAAGATAAAAATAACGTGATAGAAAATCGTGAAAGACATAGTCTTGACGCTGATACCGCGACATTATATGGCGTATACCCTGATAGTCTGAATGATTACCCGTTTTTTCAGGGAGCAGGTCAGGACCATCATCATCTGACTGTGGATATGCGGTATTTTTATCATGATGGCATCGAAAAATGGCCGGGATTTTTTGCGGACCGTGATTATTACCGGAAATGCAAAAATGAAAATATAACTTTTGATAACTGGCAATTGCCGCACGCACTTGGAAGCGCTAACCTGTATAGTTACAGAACGCCGGATTATTTTCTGGGTTGCGCGCAGAATTATCACCCTGGCGCACCCGGGTATCAGCAATTCATCTGGTCAGCGACACTTGGTGAACGTGCTGTCGTTTTTAGTACTAATCCCGCACCTGCTGATATTCCATATGGTCGTCCCGGACCATGGGTGGGTAATGGGGTATTGCCTAAAGTCATACAGCATCGCAATGTGTTAATAGCTATGCATAAAGTGCGTCCATGCTCCATTTATGACCAACCGCCATGGTGGCGGGATGACAGAGTTCATGCATGGTTCCCCAAAGCGGCTTTTGACGAGGTAATTGAACAAAATGGTTGGTATATTGGCCGAAAAGACGATGGGTATATCGCGTTGCGTCCGAATAAACAGGCAGAATGGCTTACCCCCGAACCGGCATTGGCTGCCCGATTAAAATCAGACGAATGCTATGAAATAAATGTCGATGATATTGACGTAGTCTGGATTTGTGAAATGGGGTCGCGAAGAGAAAATGGTGATTTTCAATCGTTTGTAAATAATATTGCGTCGTCTTCAATTGAGGGTGATATAGAAAGTTTCAGGTATCATTCACCATCGTTGGGGATAGTGGAAACCGGTTGGAATAAAGATTTAAATGTTGATGGTGTATTAATAAAGATTGATAATTATCCGTTGTTTGACAATAAATATCTCACCGCACCTTTCGGTGTGCCGTTTAAAATTAATTATAAGGAAAATCTATGAGTAAAAATATCCATAGTCTCACCCCGTATCCGCCAATGGGATGGAATAGTTATGACAGCTTTGGCTGTTTTGTTAATGAAGAACGTTTATTACAAAATCTGAAGGTTTTTGTTGAACGTTTAAAGCCGTATGGTTATGAGTATTTTGTTGTTGATGCCGGATGGTATAGAAATTATGATACTAATGGTCGGGAGTTTCCCGGTAAAGATGACGAATATACTGTTCTGTTTGATGAATATGGACGTCCGATTCCCGCGGGAAACTTTTTTCCGCGCGGTATTGCTGTTGTCGCGGATGCCTGTCATGCCGCGGGGGTGAAATTTGGTATTCACATGATGCGCGGAATCCCCCGTGCTGCCGTGGAGAAAAATGTACCGGTCGCTGGTACCGAATATCACGTGCGCGATATCGCGGATACTGGTGATACCTGTTCATGGTGTCAGGATAATTACGGGATTGATATGACGCGTCCCGGCAGTCAGGCGTATTATGACAGCATTATTGATCTGCTGGCGGGGTGGGGAGTTGATTTTATTAAATATGACGATATCGTGCCGTCGCCCCCGGAAGTTAACGCGGTGGTAAATGCGATAGAAAAATGCGGACGCGATATAGTGCTGAGTTTGTCACCCGGCAATGGACATAACGATGATGGCTGGCCCGCGTATTTTCGCGCTAATATGATTCGCACCAGTGGTGATATCTGGGACGACCGTGAGGATTTTCGCTGGGTATTTGAACGTTGGGAGAAGTTTCTGCCATTAATAGATGAATTGCCGACAGGTTGCTGGTTAGATATGGATATGATTCCTTTTGGTGAGTTACAGGTCTGGAATCCGGCACAGGGTGAGCAGGTGGGGCATATTTTGATGAATGGCAAAGGTTCGCGGCGAATGAGCGGTCTCAACGAGGCTCAAAAACGGACATTTATGACCATGCGGGCAATGGCGGCT
>CAZNLA010000229.1:0-8365 GCA_964573385.1 uncultured bacterium | reverse complement strand
AAATGATGGGCATATAATGAATTGGTGGGATGGGGTTTACCGAATACTTACGTTTCAAACTTCATTCTATCTCCTAAATTTTCCTCTTAATAATTTATGAACTTCTTCAGTCTGTGCTAAGTCAATAGGTGTATTCCCTTCATTATCTTTAATATTTGTATCTGCTCCTTTATCAAGTAATATTTTAATACTATTTATAGAGTTATTCATTACTGCAAGATGTAACGGAGTCTTTCCTATAGTATAATCATTATATATATTAATATTCGCACCATTCTCTAATAGTATCGTAACTACCTCACTTGAATCATTTAAAGCTGCAATATGTAATGGTGTATTGAGATATAAAGTATTTGCATAAATGTTAACATCAGCACCATATTTAATTAATAATTTAACTATACTTACATTATTATTTTCTGATGCAACATGTAATGGAGATAACTTTGACGTTAAATCATAACTATTTGGATTAGCTCCATTTTTTAACAAAATTTCTACTCATTCATCTCGATTATTTCCCGTGGCTATCAATAATGGTGTACTACCTTTATAAGCATGCGAATCAATAATTACTTTACCATTTTTAGCAATATTTCTAACCTTTTCTATATCGTCATCTTTTATTGCTTTAACCAGTGATATTACTTTTCGCGTTTTATAATCTAATAAATTAAGATCTTTAGGTTTAAAAATTGCAAAATATAATAATGTTATAATTATAAATAAAAACAGATAAAATAGTTTATTTAACTTAATCATTTCTTTCTATTGTCTCCCTTTGATTTTATTGTCACTTTTTTGCTAACAGACCATTGTAAAACACTTTTTGCAAATTTCCTTATTTCTTTGGGAGTTACTTTACCCTGGTTAATCTCCAACTCTTTTTTTGTAAAAACTCCTTTTGCATATCGTTTCAGTATCAATTCAGCTTTTTTGTTATTATTATGAATCAAGTATTTAGCAAATCTCTTTACCCAGCACCATTCACCAGAAGAAAACATGCATTCAGCAAAAGGTATCATTAAATAATCATAACCAGAGTCGGAGTTAATATCTTCATAGTCTAAAATATCAAGAAAATACTTGCCAGTTGATTTTATTTTACATAAAAGAAAATCACTTGAATTAAATTCATAACAACGAAATTTAGATGAATCATATATACTTTTAAAAGTAAATATTTTAAAACAATTTTTAGGACTCTCGTATTGTTCTAATGATATATGCCAAGTAAAAACTTCATTACGTTTACCATTATTCTCTGCTTCAAGACAAAGGAAAACCTCTCTACCCACAATGGTATCGTAACAAATAGTTGTTCCATACAAAATGTCACCTAATTCGGTACGTATTTGATAACTATCGATAACTTTCCCTTTAGGTCTCCATGGATATAGTTCTCTTTGCTTATTAGATATGTTATAAATATTCAAAAAATATCCACTAACAACCACTATACCAATAAAAAACATAATAAAACTTATGTAATAAATATTATTTTTCTTATAAATCATTTTTTTCACTTTATAAAATATCACTTTTTATGCGACCATACCATTGTAAAACACTTTTTGCAAATTCCCTTATTTCTTTAGGAGTTACCTTACCTTGGTTTATCTTTAACTCTTTTTTATTAAAATCACCTTTAGAATATCGTTTCAATACTAATTCAGCTTTTATATTTTTATTATACAGCAAATATTTAGCAAATATCTTCACCCAACGAAATTCTCCTGTAGAAAATTTGTTTTCAGCAAAGGGTACCTTAAAACAATCATAACCAGAATCAGTATCGAAAGTAATATCTTCATATCTATCTAAAACATCATAAAAATACTTACCTGTCGCTTTAATTTTACATAGAATAAATTTACCTGAATTAAACTCATAACAACGAAATTTCGAAGAATCATATATACTTTTAAATGATAACTTATTAAAACAATTTTTAGGACTCTCGTATTGTTCTAATGATGTATGCCAAGTAAAAACTTCATTACGTTTACCATTATTCTCTGCTTCAAGACAAAGGAAAACCTCTCTACCCACAATGGTATCGTAACAAATAGTTGTTCCATACAAAATGTCACCTAATTCGGTACGTATTTGATAACTATCGATAACTTTCCCTTTAGGTCTCCATGGATATAGTTCTCTTTGCTTATTAGATATGTTATAAATATTCAAAAAATATCCACTAACAACCACTATACCAATAAAAAACATAATAAAACTTATGTAATAAATATTTTTTTTCTTATAAATCATTTTTTTCACTTTATAAAATATCATGTTTAAATTATTTATATCATAACATCTCTTTTTCTATAACTGGACTTTCGTTTATTGTTACTTCAACAAACTCAGTAACAGGTCGTTGAGCTTGTCGCAACTATAACCTTTTCTAAACTCAATCAATCATAAAGATCTGGTAATTTGGCTGACGATGGCAGATTATCTGGGATGTCTAAAGTTATCCATTTATTAACGATTACAAATTGTAGTAGTGTCGGTTTCCCCCAAAATGCAAATTCATTTCATCAATTTGCGACACTGATGGTAAAGCAATACAAATAAAAATAATCGGGAATAAAATAATACGAATAATTTTACTTACAGCATTCATTAACTTTTGTCCTCTTCATGCATTAACCTACTTATCTTACCAGTTTTCGGTAGTTATAATGTAGCACGAAAAGGAAGATTATTCAATAATTTATTTAAGTTTCATCTGTTTCTAAAATATAAACTCGTCACTAAACTCACGCCTGGCATCTTCAACGATGGCTTCGGCATTTTCTATGTAGTCGCCAAAGGGGCATAGTTGGATGGCTTCGATTAGTAGTTGACGGTTTCCCTCAACCGCGGCGCGAGCGGCCATTTCGAATGATACCTGGTGGCGGCGGACTACTTCGGCGATTACTTCTGGCAGCGGTTTTGCGATTATTGGTGTCATGCCGCGTTCGTCCAGATGACATTCCAGGTCTGGTACTGCCCAGTCGGGGAGATTTGGCACTGCACCCAGGTTTGTTGTGTTTATAGAGAAATGCTGTTCGGTATGATCACCTGCCAATGCGTCCAGCCAGTTAAATGGTACGTCGCGGGTGGTTGGCGGTTCCCAACCGACGTTTTTACCATTCGCGTATCCCCTTAAAATGGTGGTAAAATCGCTGGTGAATTGTGCTGGTTTTGTTGGTGCGTCTTCTTCGGGTGGGTACCATTTGCCATGCACAGTTGGGAATATATCTGATGGGTGGCCACCCGGGCACAGGTATCCAAGCGCATGATAAAGTTTTATTTCGGTTGATGATTTGCCCCAGATACCCAGATCGAAAAATGGCGATTCGTTGCATTTTTGCTTTAACAGCGCAGAAGCGTCAATACCGTCGACCCATACGCCGGTGATAAAGGTGCAATGGTTGGTGCCGCCGATATTGAAGGATAAACGTTCCGGCTCTACATCAAGAAATCGCGCCAGGTCCCGGCGTTCCCATTCCAACGCACCGCAAAATCCCATCACTTGCCGCGGGTTTAAACCTGCTTTTACCGCCACCATCACCGTTGCCGGCAATGGGTTGGAACAGTTCACCAGGTATGCGTTTGGGCAATGCGACAGCATTAATTTCACCAGTGCCATCATTGGCGGGGTCTGTAAAGCAACATAAAGACAGGCACCCGGTCCGGCGGTGAAACAGCTTTGATGCGAACCGTACTTCTGTGATATCGCGTTTATCCGTTCTTCAGTATCGTGACCACCGTTGCGGTAACATGTAATCACCACTTCGGCACCGTGTAGCGCGTCTTCCAACCGTTCAACCGCGCTTATTTTCATGCGGCAATCGGGGTAGGCGCGATGCACCATGCGCGTGCAAAGGTCGGCAATCTCCACCGCTTTCTGATAATTGATATCATAAAGCAAAACTTCCGTTTCCTGCATGCTGGTACAATTAGCCATCAACCCTATATTCGGTGGCGTCCATAAAGGACTGGCACCACCGACAACCACAATACGATTATATTGTCGCATAAAAAGCACCTTTTAAATATTATCATTAACATGGGTGGACAGGATGGACAGGAAAAAAAATCCCGTAAGTCCGTCTATAATAATTCGTATTGGTAATTGCAAAACCCAATGTATTGCGAGCATCTTGCTCGCAAATATCCGAGCAGGATGCCCGGAATAGTTTTGGTTACGTAGGTTCTGCGATATCCTGTTGGGACAGACACTCTCCTGGCTTCGCCACTCGGTATCAGTCCCTGGTTTGCCGTCTTCCACTCTCCTTGTGGAGGGGATTGAGGGGTGGGGCTTTGAAAACCGCAATCTATAATTCAGATATGCTATTACAAAATCCAATGTATTATGAGCATCTTGCTCGCAAATATCCGAGCAGGATACTCGGAATACTTTTGGTTACGCAGGTTCTGCGATATCCTGTTGGGACAGACACTCTCCTGACTTCGTCACTCGGTGTCAGTCCCTGGTTTGCCGTTCTTCCCCTCTCCTTGGGGAGGTGATTGAGGGGTGGGGCTTTGAAAACCGCAATCTACAATTAGGAAAACAGGTTTCTATAATTCGTAATTCGTAATTATTAATTCGTAATTAACCGTTTCTCCCAAATCAACTCATCAGTTACGCTCAGGAAGAATTGGGTGCCGTTTATCTCTATCACCAGGGTGTTGGCGCCTTTATTCAATTGTACCGGGATGCGTTCTTTGCCGGCGTGGAATCCTGACCAATCCGGGGACGGGGTGTAGATTTTTTTGCCGTTAAGCCATACTGATTCTACGCCGATGCCGGTGTTTACGTATGCCTGTTTATCTGCCGGGCAATCTATTGTTGCAAACGCCTGGATTTTACCTTTGCCGATTATTTTTTCAAGCTGCATGCCAAATCCGCTTCGTCGTGTTTGTTCCAACCAATCTTCCGCAGAGACAGCTTTTGCCGGTGCCGCATCGGGAAGTGTATATATTTTCCAGGTTTCATCCGGTTTTATTGTCTTTACGCTTTCCTCGTCCAGTACCTGTTGTTTTTTATTTTCTGTCGGCGCAATCCGCATTTTCCATTCTTTAATGACGCCGGGGTACATTTGCGGTTTAAATTCTTTGGGGGTAGGTATATCATTCAATTTAATAACATCCATAATTGAACGGGCAAATAATAATTGACCGTAATAATTGGGGTGTATTCCATCACCAGTCATTATCTCTTTGCCTGCCGTGCGTTCTTTATTTAGCAACGCATATGTTTCCGCCACCGGGTAGCCTTCTTCGGCAGCAATTTTGTGCATAATTTCCGCATATTTAGCGCCTAATGCTTCTGCCGCAGTGGCTTTTTCACGATTTTTTTGCGCTATTTTCTCGTCGGCATTAGGGTTAGGGTTAATGGGGGAGGGAGTAATGAAAACCATCTTCGCGTTTATAGCTTTTGTTTTAGCAACAATTTCGCGAAGTTTTTTCTCGAAAATTTCCGGGGATTCAAAACTAAAGGCATCGTTAGTACCGGCGTTGAATGTAACGACTGTCGGTTTCAACACGGCGATATCGCGGTCAAAACGTGCCGCCATTTGCACAATATTATTTCCACCGATGCCAGAATCAACAAATGGTGTTGCTGGTTTTCCGGCTTCTTTCATTGCCTGCATGATAATTTGCGGGTAGGTATTGCCATCGGTGATGGAGTCACCCAGGCATACCACCACGTCCTTTTCTTTCAATGGCAACCATACTATGGAATCGGCGACTATCTGTGCCATTGCCGCGCCTGCGGTTGGCAACGGATGTACCTTGTCAGCCTGGAAAAGTTCGGCCTTGCCAAGCAAAGGGGTGTAAAAGTCGATTAATTTACAACCTGTTTCTTTTGCAACTTTCCTGATGGTCGGGTTTACTTCATCTGTCATAATTTTTTGCTGTTCCGGGATCTTATCAAGATACAGTGGGGTGGGGACGCACAAATAAATTTTGGGGTGGGAAGGCAGTTTGACGAAGGTATCTATCATTGCCCGCAGGTCGCCGTCAAACTCTCCGCCTATTTTAGCCCATATCGCCGGCCATGAGTCATTGGTACCCAGGCATATGACGACCATATCAGGATTCCATGCCATTGCGTCAGCAAAAACCTTCTCTTTCCATAACGGTCTTTCCGCTTTTTGGAGTGCGGTGCGTCCCGGTTCGGCAAATCCTTTAACTTCATAACCGTCACCCAACAGTTTCCCTAACTGCGCGGGGTAGGCATTCAGTTCGGGCTTCACCATTTTAAAGCCGGATGTCAGGCTATCACCGACACAGGCAACACGTATTGCTTTTTTTACTGTTTCAGCAGGTTCAACAGCAACGGCAGAAACCGCCATGATTCCAAGAGCCAAACCGCAAATACCGGTCAGCATAAGATGATTGATACACATATATTTATTCCTTTTTTAAGTTTACACTTTACAGTTTATTTTAATATTTAACAGGACTATATTTAAAATATAAAATGTTTAAAAGGTCGCTTCGACAGGCTCAGCGACCGGTCACTGAGCTTGTCGAAGTGACCATGAGCGAAATTATATATATAACCATACCGAATACAAATAGACTATATTTTAAAACTCCCCTCCTTGATAAGGAGGGGTGTCCGAAGGACGGGGTGGTTATATTGGCAGTTTCTTCTAATTATCAGAGTTTTATTACTTTACCTTTTTACTTTGATATTTAAAAATCTTGAAATCGTATAATCCGATAAATCGTGGTACAGAAAAAATCATCGTTCAAGCTTTAATTTTCCGGTACTGCCGGCATTTACATAATCATCGCCATTACCGCGCCATGCTGCTTTATACCGGTTTTTATCCAATTGGTCTTTGTCGTTTATGGCAAAGTCAAAACCGATGTTGCTGTTCTTTTTCGGGATAAATTTTAGTTGTTTCCATGGTATGGTTATTTGTAAATGGTATTGTCCGTCTTTTCTGGTGCAGGTTGCGGTGATGGCGGTCGGGTCAAAGGTATCCATGCCACCACAAGCCACCGGTGCAGGTCCATCTGTCATAGGGACTGCCACCAGCATTTGATAATAACCGGGTGTGTATTCAACGGTGCGCATTTTTTCTGGTCTTGAATCAAAGAAAAATTCGATACCGTCAAAATTCCATGCCGGTTGTTTATCACTTGCCAATATAACATCATCTGTGACATCAACTGTAAGGTATAGATTATTGTTGTCCCATGCGGAGAAAGTTGTCGCTGAAAGATCATCACAACCTTTCCAACGCGCAGGTTCTACAACCTGATTGATATTATTCAATATCAACGGTTTTATTCCTCTGATTCCCTGAATAGTGGTGAAAGGTTCAGCATTTTTTGTAAATTTTGTAACTGCCAGGGGTTTACTGCTATATTTCCATACAAATGGTTTGTGGATAACTGTGCTTTTCCCCATCAGAAAATCTGCCAACGCACGTCCCATCAACTGGTGACCTACGCTGTTTGGGTGGCAATCGCCAATTCCGCCAAACATCATAAAGTTCGGGTCTTTCGCGCGTCCTTCTTCATCTGCCTTTTTCATATATGTATACATGTCAAAAACCGGGACACTCATTTCCTTCCCAAGTTCTATAAGGTATTCACCCATGCGTGGTAGTGATGATATATTTAATTCATGGGAATACGGTGTGGCATCACTGGAGTATGGCGTTGTCAGTAATATAACTTTTATACCCGCTTTCATCAGTGGTATAATCAGGGTGCGCATTCGTTCTTTAATTTCGGTCACCCCTTTTGCCCCTCCGGACCCAAGGTCATTAGTGCCGAACATTATGGTTATAACATTCGGTTTTTTACTTATGATATCGTCTAAAACAGTCATTGCATGCTTAGTAAGCCATCCCGGGTGGCCATGTTCCAACCATGTTAATTTCATATTCGGATTTTCTTTATTAATCAGGGTAACCGCGGTCCAACCGTATCCACGTCCGGTGGAGATACTGTCGCCAAGTATCATCACGCGGTCATTTGCCTGTACCAGTGGTTTTTGCACAGGTGTAGCAGGTTTTTCTCCATGAACCTGTATGAATAGAGATAAAGAGAAAATAATTGCTATTAAAGTTGATGTTTTCATGCGATAATTATACCTTAATATTTTAAATGTGTAACGATTGTGTTAACAGTTTGACATTAAATGTAAATAATTGTTGCGGATGTGTATCGTTAAGCAAGTAAATAACAGATATTCGTTTGTTTAACATAACCGTTTTTTTACAGATTTAAATATCTTTTTGCAAAGATTGCATTTTAAGGTATTATATTTACTGACAGCATATGTATTATAGAGGAGAAAAAATATGACTATAGGACTGGCATTAAGTGGTGGTGGCGCACTGGG
>CAZNLA010000228.1:0-8445 GCA_964573385.1 uncultured bacterium | reverse complement strand
TCAGCGACCGGTCACTGAGCCTGTCGAAGTGACCTTAAGCGAAAGTCCTGTTATAAATAATATTATGAGGTAGATATATGTCTGAACAACAACCATGGTATGTTTTACGTTTTAACCATTTTGACCCTACATGGCGACGATGTTGGGATCGCGATTTTTTTGACGCGGGTCGTCGTTTTGTATCTTACCGCACTATTGAGGAACATTGGATAGCGGATGCCATCGCTACCTGTGCTGATGGAGAAAGTTGTTTTTTAGTAGAATGTTCATGGGTACTGCGGCATTACCTGGAAAAACACCCGGAACACATTGAGACCATGCGGCAATTAACACGTGAAGGAAGGTTTGAACTGCTTGGTTCCGGTGAGAATATTATTGATACCAATATGATTCATGGGGAACTGTTAGTGCGCAATCTGGTACTGGGGACATTATGGGCACAGGATACATTGGGGATACGGCCAGTTACCGGTTGGCACAGTGACGGTTTTGGCTCGTGCGCGCAGATGCCCCAGGTATTTCGCAATTGCGGATATAATTGGCTACCTGCCATAAGTTACAATATTCCGGACGCGCCGTATTGGCAGGGGATTGACGGTTCAGCTATATTCTTCTCATCTGACCACTCCACGACTCCATTTGGTGGTGATATTCTGGTGCATCGCCAGGGGGTATCAACAACATGTTTCCGCAAATTAGCGCCTTGTCCTGTTTGCAATGGGTACGGTTGTGACGATTGTGATAATAAAGGATTTGTCGTTGGCGACCGTGCAGAGTTTGCACCTACTTTCAAAACACCGTTACCCGGGCAGGTTGGGGTGATTATATTATGGGGTGAGGAGTTTATGCCGGGTTTAAATGTCAGCAATGATATTAAAAAATACAACGCAAACCATCCGGAAGTTACGGTTAAGCAGGGAACATATCGTGATTTGCTGCCGTATATCGATAATTATTTAAAACAAACCGGGAATCCGCCGAAAGAATTAATCAGTTCAAAGGTGGAAAATAATCCAAGCCAGTCCGGTTGTTATGTATCCAGAATTAAAATAAAACAGGGACACCGCGCATTGGAACACAAATTGCTGGCGACAGAATGTTGGGATACCTTAATTAATAATGGCAATAATCAGGATAAACTGCGCAAATTATGGAAAGATATGACATTTTCCGCATTTCATGATGCCATTACATCCTCGCATTGCGACCCGGCATATGACGAATTGATAGATTTGCATAGAGATATTAACAATACATTGAAGACCATAAACGACAATATCTGCGATAAGATAATTGCCATTGATACTAATTCGGTCACTGTATTAAATCACACATCTTCCGCTATTTCCGCGCCGGTTACGGTTAAATTGCCTGTCGTCATAAATGGCGCGAAAGTTACTGCGGATAACGTATCGGTGCCGGTGTATGATATAAAAACCGGTGATGACAGTACCGAAATAACTTTTCTGGCGACTGATGTGCCTGCGCTTAACGCGCGCAGTTTTAAAATTGCGGAATCAACATTTATAACAGATAATATAAACACCACCGTGGTTGATTGTGACGGATTTACCGTGACGGCAGGCATACATGGAATTACTGATATAACCGTTAAAGGATTTGATTCTGTAACTGATACTGATAAGTTTATGATGGGTGAATTAATATTGGAAAATGACCTTGGCGACCCATGGGCAACACGTTCGCTGGACCGCACCCGCGAGCAACTTGCGCCATACACAAAATTAAAGGGTATTGAACGCCATGGCGACAGTATAATAATCAGTTATACCGGCAGGCACCCATCATGTGATGACCCGCATACCTGTGCTGACCCGAATGTTACACTTCTTAACTGGGAACAACGCTTTATCTTGCGTACCGGTTTGCCATGGATCGAAGTTGAGACAGATGTTGAATGGTATACCCAAAGCAGACGATTACGCCTGGCGTTTCCATCTAAAACAAAATCTGACAGAGGCGTATATGACGTGCCATATGGCGTGTTGGAACGTGACCGTTATGAAGGGAAAACAAATTATGGCGGTAATGCCGGTGGTGATTGGCCAACTATACATTGGGGTGGCATACAGGCAAATGACCATACTTTCGCGATATTTAATCAGGGAACCCCCAGTTACCGGGTTGAAGATGGTGTCGTAACCGTCAGCATATTGCGCAGTCCGCAATTGCCATACGCGTTGCTGGAACCGGAATCATACACCGCGTATAACTATCACGGTATGGCAGACCATGGCAACCATTCTTTTAAACACGCAATTTACGTAGGTACCGGTGACTGGCGTGAAAATAATACCGGCAAACAAGCGACAATATTCAACAACGTTTTTGCGGTTATACCCGGGACATTAAATGAACCATTGGATAACTGGGTTATTAACGCAAAACATACAGAAATATCCGCGGTTAAAACAGCAGAAAATGGTGATGGTATAATTTTTCGAATAGTTGAAAATTGTGGATTATCAGAAGAAATTAGTATAAAAGTTGCTACAAAATATACCTGTGCCAGCTTGTGTAATCTGCTTGAAGATGATGAAGAGATATTGCCGATAAATAACGCGGAAATTAAAATAACAATGAAACCATGGCAAATAGTTACAGTGCGATTGAAATAGTAAAGGAAGATAAAATGCGAATTATTTTGACAATGCTGATGCTGTGTGCCATGGGCATACCGGCACTGACCGACTTAAAAGCCGGGTCACCTTTTACAGATAATATGGTATTACAACAGGGGATTAAAGTGCCGGTGTGGGGTACGGCAACACCATTGGATGAAGTCACTGTTCAATTCGCTAATCAGACTGAAAAGGCTATAACCGATGGAAATGGCAAATGGATGATTTATTTAAAACCACTGACCGCAAATGCTATCGCGGATAAAATGATTATTACCAGCAAAAACAGCACTGTTACATTTAACAATGTTTTAGTTGGTGAGGTTTGGGTTTGCAGTGGTCAGTCCAATATGGAATGGGCATTGGGGATGTTGCCAAAAACATCGCAACCAGCATCAATAAAGGAAGATGGTCTTATACGAATGTTTACAGTCGCCCGGGGTCGCGCGAATACACCACAGGATAAATGCAACGGATCATGGACGGTATTCTCAGCAAAGACTGCCGGCAGTTTTTCCGCGGTTGGATATTATTTCGCCAATGAATTACAAAACGCGTTGCATGTGCCAATAGGCATGATTAATTCGTCATACGGTGGCACCCGTGCCGAACCATGGGCAACCATTGATGGCATGAAAGCATCACCAATATTTCATAACCGTGCTGTACAGTTTGACCACGTGGCACAGTTATGGACAAATGATAAAGCAAAATTTGCCATAGAACAGGAAGACGCAAAGAAAAATTACCCGGCACTCCGGACAGTATGGTATAAAAAATTAGACACGAAAGATTTGGGGATAAAGAATAAATGGATGTCACCGGTTATAAACACTAAATATTGGCGTGGAATAAATTTGCCGGCGACCACAGACAAAAACCCGTTGAATGATTTTGTAGGTTCATTATGGTTTCGCAAAGATGTGGAAATACCAGCAACATGGATAGGAAAATCAATTGATTTACATTTGTGTTCAATAGATGAAGTCGATGACACCTATGTTAATGGCGCGAAAGTTGGCCGAACATGGTTTGAAACCGCGGATTTCTGGAAAGTTCAACGAAAATATAGTATACCGGCATCATTAGTCACTAAAACAAAGTTAAATGTTACCATACGGGTACTTAACTTATATTATGGTCTGGGTTTCTTTGGCAAACCGGAATTAATGTATTTATCTTTAACTGATTCACCGGCAGAACCGGTAATATCTTTGGCGGGACAATGGTTGTATACCGACGGCATGGCCATAACATTCCAGGATATGCCGGCACAACCGATAAACGGGCAACCGGGCAATGCCGCAAATAACCCATCGGTTTTATATAATTACATGATTGCGCCATTAGTGCCATATGCCATTCGCGGGGTGATATGGTACCAGGGAGAATCAAACGCGGATACCCCCTCCGAATATAATGAACTGCTGAAAACAGTAATTACCTCATGGCGCACAGCATGGGGACAAGGTGATTTTCCGTTTGCTTTTGTCCAACTTGCTAACTTTATGGCACCACAGAAATCTGCTGTTGAAAACGGCAGTTGGGCCGAAGTTCGTGACGCGCAAACGAAGACTTTATCACTACCAAATACCACCATGGCAGTGATTATAGATATTGGCGAAGCGGACAATATACATCCACGTAATAAAGTAGATGTAGGGAAAAGATTGGCATTGGGGGTTTTGGCGAATACCTATAAACAAAAAATTCCTTTGTATTACGGCCCGGTTTATAAATCTATGCGGGTAAAAGGGAACACCATAAAATTACAATTCAACTTCAATGATGGTCTTAAATGTAAGGGCGATAAATTAAACAGTTTTGCAATTGCCGGTAACGACAAACTATTTTACCCCGCGTTGGCATATATTGATAATAATACCGTCATGGTATCATCTGACAAAGTAAAAAAACCTGTCGCGGTGCGTTACGGGTGGGCAAATAACCCGCCATGTAATCTTTATAACAGTGCCGATTTGCCTGCGAATCCTTTCCGCACTGATGACTGGACCAGTTACCAGGTTGCGGAATAAAAGATTGTTAGCAAATAAATTCGTATAAAAGTCAGGATTTTTGTAAAGGTCACTTCGACAGGCTCAGTGACCGTGATTTCTACCGGTCACTGAGCCTGTCGAAGTGACCACGTCTGCAAACTTATCCTATTTATTGGGGATAGTGATAAACAAAGGTATAAACAAAGGTATAAACAAAGGTACAGAAAATTCAGATAAGGAATCTTTTATGCAGGATACTATTTCATTACAAAATATAAAACACGCCGTATCACTTCGTATGCAAGTGCCGGATTTGAATGTAAAAGGTATTTCCGCGGATATCACCATTAATACCACCCATGATAAAATATCCTGGGAAGGTCAGGCGGGTGATGTCCGACTGACAGCAACGTGTTGTCATGCCGGTGAAGAATTATGGCATGTTGATATCTCGCTATCCAACCTTGGTACGGATTCCGAGGTGCGTGTGGCGTATCCGTATCTGTTTTATCATATTAATCAGGACCAACCGGTACGCGCTTTTGACCCAACCTTTGGCGGGGTTATGGAAGTTTTTAAACATCCACTGGATAACTATTATCCGGGTCCGGCAAGTTATTGCCTGTTAGCGGCATCCGGGGTTGATAGTACCGTCGCGGTTGGCATATTTGATACAGAACAAAGAAATATCAGACTGCGGCATATACCTGCCGATGTTGAAGGACATATTCGTTTTTTATTGGAACGTGTATTGGTTAAACAGGGTGAAACAATTACCTTACCCCGTCAGTTTATAAAAATTGCTGATGACTGGGCAGGCGCAATGTCGCCATATCGCGATTGGTTACAGCAAAACTTCAAACGCAAACGACAACGTCCGGACTGGTGGGTCAACGGCAACTTTGCTGAAACCCGCAAAGCGCATTGCATTGCCCCCTGGTTTCCGCCTGACGCGGTTGCCGGTGTCTGGATTTTTAATGATAAGGGGACACCACGCGGATTTGATGATATAAAAGCAGAGATTGATGACGCGGTCCGGCAGGGAAAAGAAGAGGGATTTAATCCGATATTTTTCCAATTTGGCTGGTGGAAAAATATGGCGGAACTCCGCGGGATGTTTATGTTTGATTCGTTATGTGGCGATTACACCGAAGCGCATAACCTGACCCGGCAAGTTGTTGATTATATTCATCAACAAGGTGCACGCACTTTTCTGTATGTTAATATGATCGCGTTTGGGGATGAAACAGAGGTATTTAAAAAGCAACCGGAATTATTAATTCATGATGGTGCGGGTTTCCCCGTTTATAATAGCGGTTATCCAATGTTAATGTTTTGTCCGGGAGCGCCGGGTATGCGGGAATATTGGGATAAAGTTGTAGATTATATCCTTACCGATATGGATGCCGACGGTATCTTTCTTGACCAGGTTTGCGGTGGCTTTCATCCGCAATATTGTTACGCGCCGAAACATAATCATGACCACCCGGATAGTTACGGACAGGATTATTTGGCACTACTGGATTATGTTGGCGACCGCATGCGTTCAATAAAACCAGACTCCATCATCGTCGCCGAATTGTATCACGATACCCGTGCCCTGATGCTGGATATTGCGGATGGATACGGGTATACCGGGATAAAAACTAAGACACCAGAAAACGCGGAAGCGCAGAGAAAGACACAACCGGCGGAATATTTTATCTTCTCCCGCTATTTATGCCCGGATACTTACAGTCAGCAACGGCAAAACTCTGATGAACAAATAATAAACGGGGCAATGGGCAGTCCGACTTCACCACTTTGGCGGGAATACAGACGGATTTTTGAAATAGGCGCGCAACCATGTAAAGTTACCCCCTGTGGTGCCGTTGCTTATCTTTTTGGCCCTGATGAAAAACGTCTGATATTGGCGGTACGCGCAAATGGATTAATCGGACAGGTGCAAATCACACTTCCTGATGGCATAAAAATAACCAACCAATTACCCGCGGGGTTAGTTATGCAACCTGATAACCGCCTGATGTGCCAGGCATCTGTTGCACCAGCATATTATCCGTTAATATTGGTGGATTAATACAATATTTGTCCGTACAATTACAGTTTTTTAATGGCTTTAATGCCTGATATAAATACCATATTGCGCAACAACTTGTTATACATAAATATCATTTTAACGCGCTTGATAAATATATTCAGTGATATTTTAAAACTGTATTTTTTATAACGCTTATGCCAGTCATCAATTGATAAATCCAGGGCTTTGCTTAATGCAATCGCGCTTTTATAAGCAAAGCTATATCCTTCAGCAGAACTGGGACTGATAAATCCTGCCGCCTCACCAATTAACGCCGTCTTCCCTTTACCAATTTTAATCTCGTTAACTTTGGGACGTATTAACATGCACGCAGTGGTGGATACCGGTTTATCTGTATCATACCCGAATGATTTAGCGGTTTGAATAAGTAAATCATATTTTTCCCGTGGTTTATCATGCAGATTAAAAGCACCACCAATAATTAAATTATCATCTTTAGGAATTAGCCACGAATAAAAGTCAGAAATTTTGTCAGAAAAAATAACGCCGAAATGGTTTATCTCTTCAGTTCTTTTAAATGTCCCCTGGATAGAAAGATATTTTGTTCTTTCCTTAAAATCATGATATACAGTTTCCCGGACTTTTGAATTCGCGCCATCCGCACCTACAATCAATTTACAACTTACATTTTCCTGTATATTACCGCATTGCAAAGTTACTACTACACCATCTGCGGTTTCTGTATGGCTTACATATCTTTTATGCGATTCCAATAAGACATTATCGTTATTTTTTGTCATCTCCCGAAAAAAATTATCCAGTTTCAATCGGTCAACATTCAAATAATTTCGCTGATAATTTTGTTCCTTTTTGGTATCCGCATCAATAGACCTGACATAAAATAGTTGGGGGTCAGATATTATCTCTTTTGGAATGCCGATATCCAGCGAAGCTAACAGATTCTGCGCGTCCGGTGCTATCAACCCACCACAACATTTTTCTTTATCAGGATTTTTTTCAACCAAAAGAACTTTATATTTCCTGTTCAGTTGTTTTGCTAAAATAGAACCGGCAGGACCGGCACCGATAATTATAATATCATACATAAATCATAAATCCTTATTCAGATTTGTCCGGTGATAATTATATAAATTTTGGGCTTACTGACATGGTGTCATTTTTGCGCTTTATAAACCTGTAACAGATCATTAAAATCCACCATTTCACCGCAACCATTCCATTACCATTGTATCATTTTAATCTCTATGAAATCAAAAACAAACATAATACGGGGACGGGGTATATTTTAAAAAGAGTTTCGCTTATGGTCACTTCGACAGACTCAGTAACAGTCGATGAGCTTGTCGAAGTGACTATTTTAAAGCAAATTTCTTTTTAATGCGAAAGTCCTATGTTAATATATAATATGGTATAATTAATCAGGATGCTGGTATTTATGCCTCGTTTTGCACGTGTGGTTATTCCCGATATTCCGTTAAATACTGGTGTTTATCTCGTTACATACTGGGGTGAATGGTTAATAGGTGATGATGACTTGCATAAAATAACGCAGATTCGTACCAATACCCATATCGGTTGTACCACTGGTACACCAGAGTTTGTCGTAACCCATGAACAACAAATCGGACGATGTCTAACCCGCCAGCCAGCAGGGAGAAAATCAAAGAAACCAATAAATACATAACCTGTCCCCAATACCGTTCAAAAGTAATTAAAATATGGCGCATTATCTTGATAATTATAGATT
>CAZNLA010000227.1:0-8468 GCA_964573385.1 uncultured bacterium | reverse complement strand
TCACTTCGACAGGCTCAGTGACCGGTCGCTGAGCCTGTCGAAGCGACCTTTTTAAACAAGATTACCCTTATGACCGAAAGTCCTGTTATAATCAAGTACTATTAATATAGCCACTCTGTGGCTAAATATAATGAAAAATTTTATTTATTAAATAAAATCAACAAGCCGCAGCGCGGCGAAATATTAATAGTTTTATGATAAACATGAAAATTAAAGCTACAGAGTAGCGACACCTTAAAGTTATGTATTATTATAAAGGCTTTTGTAAAACCTGTCTGAATTGTACGGAATGCCGTCCCCGGCATTCCGAAAATAGAGAGTTTATATCTCAAAGAGGAATGCCGGGGACGGCATTCCGTACAGATTAAATAGAAATAATTGGGTTTTGCAAAAGCCTGTATAAAATAGATTTTCTAATGTGCTGATATTTGATATAATCTGATGAAGTTCATCAGGAGTTATTATATGTCAGCACCTTTGAATTTGCCTTTATATATTTATGAAAAGATTATAGATTTTGTTGGATCAATTAATGAACCGTATTATTTATATGATACTGCTGTAATTCGTCACATTTGTACCGCGTTGCGGGACATCCCATATAAATGCAAAGCCATTCATTTAGCAACCCAGGCAAGTAATCATGAAACCATTCTGAATATTATGCGCGAGGAAGGCATAATGATGTTCGTAAACTCACTACCCCACCTGCGTATGGTATTGGAACACGGATATTCAAAAGACGAGATAATCTTCACCGCTTCCGCAATGAATGAAACCGCAATGCAACAGGTACATAATGCCGGGGCAATGGTTAATCTCGACTCTGTTAAGCAGGTAAACCAGTGGCAATCACTGTTTCCCGGTACTAAATTCGGCATTCGCTGCAATATCGGTTCTCTGCTGGAGACACAGGCAACTCATGGTGGCATCTATATCGGCAAAGGCAGTCGACTGGGATTATCGCCGGACGAAATAAAATCGCTATCCGGCAATTCAAATGTCGCTGGTCTGCATTTATACCTGGGGACAAATATTAAAGAAATTAAATATTTTCATCGTTGCTATGATACCCTTTGCGACTTTGCTCCCCTGTTTCCACAGATTGAATATATTAATGTCGGTGGTGGATTTGCCCTTGAAAGTAATGCGGATGGTTTTAACTTCACCGAATACGGTTTGATGGTTACAGAAGTCATGACAAAATTATCCGGCAAAATTGGTCGCGAGATAAAATTGATACTGGAACCGGGGAGAATAATAACCGGACAGGCAGGTTATTTTATTTGCCGTGTAACTGACATAAAAATAATAGAAGGCAGACAACTGGTTGGAGTAAACGCATCCTGCGCACAATTCCCACGTCCATTATTTCACCCGGATGTCGCTTTTCACCCGGCAACTGTCATAAAACATGGCGGAGTAATACCTGACGATAACCTGATACCCAGTGCCATATATGGATGCTCTACATATTCAAACGATTATCTTTCCCGCGATGTAATGCTGCCGAATGCTGAAGTTGGCGATATAATAGTATTGGGCGAAGCAGGATCATACTGCGCGGCATGTTACACAAATTTCCTGGGCTTTCCACCCGCAAAGGAAATATTTTTATGAAGTTATTGCGGGTGACAAATAGAGACGAATTAAAACACTTTTATCATTTACCCACTATAATTTATAATGGCAATAAATATCATCGCGCCACCGAGGAATCACTGACACACCTGTTGATTGATGGCCCGACAGAGTTCCACCAGCATGCCAGTGTTATGCCATATCTGTTTATTAATGGCGATAAACCAGTGGGTCGTTGTGCCATAATTTACGATAAATTGTTGCCGGAATATATACAAATCGCTTTTTTTGAAGCCATGCCAAATTTACCTGACCCATGTGGATTAATAATGGCAGAAGCGCGCAAATTGCACCCCGAAGCCAGTAAAATAGTATTCGGCATAAATGGTCACCTTAATTATGGTGCCGGTTTTCTCCTTGACAATTTCGACTTGCCACCGATCTTTGGGTTGCCTTACACTGCTGACTATTATCCGGCATATTTCTCTTCTCTCACCCTGCGCAGCATGGTTTCTTTCCGGTATGGGATGGATGGTTTTGAAGAATGGGGAGCAAAACAACCACCCGGGGATATTGACGGCATAACTGTACGCACCATGAATATGAAACGTTTACGTGAAGAAGTTGAATTATATACCTACATTGATAATAACAGTTTTACCGATACCCCTTATTGGTCAGCACGCCAACCGATAGAAAACTATGAACTTTTTCATCCTTTTCGACACCTGTTAAAAGGCGAAAACCTGCTATTTGCTGAACGTAACGGCAAACCACTGGGTTTTCTATTATGGTATCCCAACTTTAACGAATTAGTGGGCAGTGGAAACGATATCGGCATCGCGGAAGTTTTACATTACCGTATTGCCAACCCTATAAAAACATATCGTTTTACTGAAATAGCATTATTACCCGACGCCCGTTATTCCCGCGCGGTTTACGCAATGATTCGTCATCTTATACCAATAGTAAAAAAATATGGATATACCCATGGCGAAGGCGGGTTTATCTTTGAAGAAAACACCGCCAGTATAAATATGACAAGAAAATTCATCGAACGCGCCTTCGGCACGAAATACCAACCTTACCGACGATTTGGACTATTTGAAGGTAGTTTATGAACGTGACCATTGAACGCATAAACGATCCAGAAAAGTTGCCTGACGCATGGGATGGATTAGCGGCAATTTATTGGCAACGACGCATATTTTTGCGCCATGCCCACCTGTATAACCCCTGCAAACAACGTTATTACCTGTTAATTAACGATAGCGTTATATGTGCCGGTGCGATAGTATATACGCTTCGGCTTGATTTGCTTACCTATCTTGCCATTCCCAGTCCGGTTGCCATGCAAATAATCGGTATACCATCTTCCGTTTCTGCCAGTGGTATGATTGGAGAAACAGAAAACCAGACAATATTACTGGAGAAAATCAAAGAAGTAGAAAAAGGATTTTTACTTGCACTTAATCTTGATTATCTGCCGGAGCAAACCAGTGACTTTACAGGACGAACGTTACCCACCATGGTATTGAAGCATTCATTTGCTACATGGGAAGAATATATAAAATCCCTGCGTTCACCGTATCGGCGACGATTGTTGCAAATAGAAAATAAAATTTCTTCTTTCACTATTACCACAACACCATGCAGTGAATATTCAGATAAAACGCATGAATTGTACCTGCAGGTATATCGGCGAAGCAAAGATAAACTCGAAAAATTATCTACCGATTTCATGCGAAACTTGCCGGCAGATTTCACATTAACAAGATACGAAAAAAACAATAGATTATATGGTTGGACTATAAGTCTGCAGGATGATAAAAACTGGTTTTTCTTTTTAGGTGGTCGTGATTATTCCATAAAATCATCTGATAACATATATTTTTGCATGTTGCAGATGGTATTAAAGCAATCGATAAATGCCGGCACAGCGATAATAGATTTTGGACAAACAGCAGAAATACCTAAAACGCGATTAGGTGGTGAATTACAGGATAAATATATGTTGGGACACCACAGTAACCGATTAATCCATTCCGTTTTGCACACAATCAGCCCATTATTGTCATACACCCGCAAAGTGCCATCGGTACATATATTTCAGGAGGATAAAAAATGAATATTCTGTTTGTTCGTCCACTACCGGATAAAGAGACTATCGGTTTACAACATGTTATGATAGTAGAACCGTTGGAACTGGAAGTATTGGCAACATCAGTTGGTAATAATGATAACTGTAAAATAATTGATATGATTCTGGAAAAGATGTCATTTGATGAGATTATCAGGATGGAAAATCCGGATATCCTATGCGTAACCGGATATATTACCAATGTACCTGCAATGATAGCATATTGCGCAACCGCGAAAAAGATGAATCCACAGGTAACGACGATTGTTGGTGGGGTGCATTGTGAAGTATGCCCGGAAGACCTGGATAATTCCGCAGTTGACTATCGCGTTGTGCGTAATGCCACCACAACATTCCCACAATTAATTAGATACCTGCACGGTACTGACAAAAAGCCAGATGGCGTTTTCCGACCGGATGAAAAAGTTGTAAAAGCAGATTTACCTCCATTTGACTATACATTTCCGATACCCAACCGGTCGTTAACCCAACGATACCGGGACAGTTATTTTTACATTTTTCATCATAAAATAGCATTAATAAAAACATCATTCGGTTGCCCGCACAGTTGTCAATTTTGCTTTTGCAAGGCGATTACATGCAACAATTATGCCCAACGACCATTGGAAAATGTAATTGAAGAATTAAAGACAATAAGCGAAAAAGAGATTTATATTGTCGACGATGATTTTTTGGCCGATAAAAAGCGAGTACAGGATTTTATATCAGAAAACAAGAGAAATAAATTTGATAAACATTATTTAATTTATGGACGTGCCGATTTTATCGCTAAAAACCCGGAAATAATGGCAGATTTCCATGACATCGGGTTGCGGACAGTGATAGTTGGAATTGAATCTTTCTTTGACGATGAGTTATCACTTTACCACAAGCAAACTACGACAGATATGAATATATCGGCTTTAAAAGTGCTGAACCATATTGGTATTGACTGTTTTGCCACCCTTATTATCCCACCGACATGGGACCATAATAAATTTAAAGAATGTGGTGAGATATTAAAATCGCTGGGTATTCATTATGTTAATTTACAACCGTTAACACCATTCCCCGGCACCGGTATTGCAGTTAATCCCGATGAAAACCTGATAAAACAGGACGATTTTGTACGCTGGGATTTGGCACACATCAGTATGAAACCGGAGAAAATGCCTGTTTCACAGTTTTACCGGGAAATAATAGGGTTATATGACGCGATAGTATTTCAACCAAAAATAATTTGGAAATATCTACGGCAATATTCGCCACCACAATGGTGGCGTATGATTCGTGGCAGTTATCTGGTACGACAGCAATATATGGATAAAATTCGCGAAGAAGAAAAATCGGAGGAGAATACATGCCAAAAATTCTCCTGATACAACCGACACAATATGCCAACGATGGTAAACTGTGCAAACAAAAACGTATTTACCTACCCGGTTTGGCACTGCCATTGCTGGCAGCATTAACCCCGGAAAATTGGCAGACAGAGATAATATTAGAAGTCGTGGAAGATATAAATTATGCCAGTGATGCGGATATAGTAGGAATAGGAACCATGGGACACGCCATGTTTCATGGTATTGAAATAGCCCAAAAGTTTCGCCAACTGGGTAAAACCGTAATAATGGGCGGATATATGGCATCTTTGGTACCTGAAGAAGCGATAAAATATGTTGATTCTGTAATTGTCGGTGACGCAGAAATATCATACCCTATGATGCTGACGGATTTTGAAAGAACCGGAAAAGTACAACCGATATACAACAACCCGGTGACATCACTGGCAGGTTTGCCAATACCAAAATATGAACTGCTGATGAGCAAACCAATCGGCGGATTATTACCGGCGCAAGCAGGTCGTGGATGCCCGCACAGTTGTACATTCTGCGCGATAGCCTGTATTTATCGCGGACGATATATGAGTCGCCCGGTTGACGAAGTAATCCGTGATATAAAAGCCATTAAAGCATTGGGGATAAAAAGTTTTACCCTGATAGACGATAATATAGTTTCTAACCCTAAATTCCTGCATGAATTATGCGATGCTATTGAACCGTTAAAAATGGCATGGGCAACGCAATGCTCACTGCAATTGGCGGCGCATCCGGATTTGTTAAAACGAGCAAGACAAGCAGGGGCATATATGATGAGTTTCGGTGTGGAAAGCGTGGAACAGGAAGGAATAGATAAACTGGGGAAAAGTTGGTTACACGTTGATAAACACTTTCAATCATTACATGATATAACAAATGCCGGGATACTTGTTAGCACAGAAATGATAGTCGGTACCGATGCGGATACTGAAAAAACCTTTGAAGAGAGTTATCAGTTCATAGAAAAATGCCGGATACCAATACCACGTTTCTATGTACTAACCCCCACCCCGGGCACACCATTTTATCATCAATGCAAGGCAGAAGGACGTTTAATAACAGAAGATTTCCACCATTACAACGGTTCTAATTGCGTGCATCGTCCGGCAAAAATCAGCGCCGAACGGGTGAATGAATTATATTGGCAACTGAACGAACGTGTATTTTCGGTCATCAGCATTCTGCGACGGACCTTATTTCACCCAAACTTTTTTCTAAATCCCCTTGCCTATATCTTTGCCTGCTATGTAAATTTTCATTACAGGAAATATGTAAAAAAACGTGTACCACCAAACATTCTGTGATATAAACTCAATAAATAACACCCCGAAAAAAGTATTGGTGATAAAACCACGTCCACCATACCAGAATATCCGCGCCGATAGATTAATGTGCAGTGAACCGTTGGAATTGGAATACCTGTATACTGTTTTGCGTGATTATGATGTCACATTGCTGGATGGTGTAAAAGATGGTCGTTCACCGGTAGCATTGGCACGTAAATGGCAACCCGATATCGTTTTATTTACCGCATATATAACTGATATAGAAAATGTAATTAATGTATCACGAAAACTAAAAGCGCTTAAAAAAGCACCGTTAATTTTCGTCGGAGGTGTGCAGGCAGAAGTAACACCGGATTTTTTTGACGATATTGCAATTGATGGCATTTTCTACCATAACCAATTAGCCGGAATCGTATCAGTATTAAATAATATTCAACAGAATCTTGATTTTACCAATATTCCAGGCGCGTTATTCAGGAAAAATGGCATCATTGTAAAAAATCCACCTTCCGATATCGTAGCATCATTGCCAATTGCAGATAGAGTGCTATTTAAAGAAAATCCATCCCTATACCGGTATATGCATTATCAAAAATGCGCGGTTGTTAAAACAGCATTCGGTTGCCCCGGTAAATGTTCGTTCTGTTATTGCCGTCTTATGAATGGCGGTAAATATTCCACACGAAATGTAGACGACGTAGTTGCCGAAATAGTTGGGATAACTGAAGCGGAAACAATATTCATTGTAGATGATAATTTTCTGGTAAATCGCACACGATTGTTGGAGTTTTGTGAAAAATTACAGGTTAAAGGCGTAAAGAAACAGTTTATTATTTATGGAACCGCAAACTTTATCGCGAATAATGCGGATATTATGCATAAACTTCGCGAAACCGGGTTGCGGGGTGTAATAGTAGGATTTGAATTTATTTCAGATTCGGCATTAAATGATGTGGTAAAGTCATCATCCGCCAGTGACAATGATGCCACAGTGAAAATATGTAAAAATTTAAATATAGAATTATCCGCGTTATTCATAATAAACCCGAATTGGCGACCTGCAGATTTTCATGCGTTAACAGCATATCTAAAGAAAATGCAAATTACTTTCGCCACATTTTCTGTCATGACAAAATTCCCATATTCCATTACTGATTTACCAGAAAACATTAAATGGTGGCGTTACAATCTGTTGCATTTACACAGCGAACCAGAGCATATGACGCGGTGGCAATTTTATTTGTGGGTATTTTACCTGTACCTTATCCCCGGGATGAATATCGCAACATTAAGGCGATTAATTCAACAATGCGGTTTTATGCAGGCTATGAGAACTTTATTCATAAGTACTGTCACCGGCATGGAATTTCTATTAAAGCTATTTATCTGGAGATGATATAATGTCAATTAAAATATGGGATTTCTGGGCAAAACACTATGAACATTTATACGCACAACATTTCGCTTTAGGCCCAACCAGAAAATTAGTAATAAACCATCTGAAAAATATTATTCCAGCAGAAAAAACCGTGAATATTCTTGATATCGGTTGTGGTATTGGACAATTAGTAGCAGAAATAGCGGATATCTACCCGTTAACAGCAATAACTGCCATCGACCCATCACCCATTATGATAAAACGGGCAAAGACAGATTACGCGCGTAATAATATAAATTATAAGACCACAACCATAAACGATGTTGAAGAAGAAAATTATTACGACCTGATTATAAGTACCCATTCATTTCCATATATCCCGGATAAAACGCAGGCTATGCAACGAATTTATAAAATATTAAAAGCAAATGGGAATCTGCTAATAATACATGGTAATACCCAAAATCTATACGACATGCTTTTTTATCTGGGTGTAAAATCAACTGTTAGCCATGCTGAATATCTATCTACAAAAGATTTATCAAAACTAATGGAAACTGCCGGGTTTACAATTAACTCTATCACGCCATTACCTAAAAGATGGTTTATACCGTCAATTAATCTGGTTGATGGCGGTAAAAAGATACGTTAACAGGACTTTCGCTTTAGGTCACTTCGACAGGCTCAGTGACCGGTCGCTGAGC
>CAZNLA010000226.1:0-8486 GCA_964573385.1 uncultured bacterium | reverse complement strand
TTATTTAATATATATTCTTTGGCTTTTCGTTCTAACTGTATAAAACATCCTTTTGGTACTGAATTAAAACCATCTTTTATTTCTCGTTGTATACTATGATTTGAGTTAGATAATAATGCGGCAAACTTATCTTCAAAATTATATTTTTTATTAGCTTGACCTATAAAGTCGAGTACCGTCAGGCAATCTTTGTTTTCTGCTAAGCGAAGTCCACGACCAAGTTGTTGCAAAAATACAGTTAAACTTTCAGTTGGACGTAGAAATAAAACAGTATTTACTTCTGGTATATCAACACCTTCATTATAAATATCAACCACAAATATAAATTTAATATCTCCTTTTATTAACATCGATTTTGCATTGTTTCGTAATTCATTTGCTGATTCGCCATGTAAGCAGATTGATGGTATATTTTTATTATTAAAGTAATCCGCCATAAATATTGCATGTTCTACAGTTACACAAAATCCAAGTCCTTTCACGTCATCTAAATCTGTAACATATTTATTTATTGAATTAATAATAAAATTTGCACGAGTATCCGCAACTTTATTTTGTGAATATAACTTCGATAATTCCGTTCTATCATATCCACCATATCCCCATTTTAAGTCGTTAAGGTCTACAGTATCTGATACCCCGAAATATTGAAATGGTGATAACAATTTTCTGTCTATTGCTTCTGGCAAACGTATTTCTGCAGCAATTCGATTGTCAAAATATTCCAAAACACTCTTATTATCCATACGTTCTGGAGTTGCAGTAAGACCCAATAAAATTTTAGGTTTATAAAATGTTAACAATTCCTGGTAAGATTTTGCAGCCGTATGATGAAACTCATCTACGACAATATAATCGTAATAATCAGAAGAAGTTTTTGTAATCAATTCTTGCGAATTTAAAGTTTGAATAGAAATAAACAAATAATCAAGGGTATCAGGACGATAATTACCTACAAATAAATCACCAAAATTATTATCTTTTAAAATTGCTCTAAAACATGCCATACTTTGTTTTAAGATTTCTTCACGGTGTGCAACAAATAATAATCTGTTTGGCTTTTTAGGGTTGTCTCTACAAAAACGTTTATAATCAAATGCGGAAATCACAGTTTTTCCGGTACCTGTGGCTGCAACTATCAGATTTTTAAAGTGGTTGTGAATTTTTCTTTCTGCATCTATTTTATCTAATATTTCTTGTTGATATGAATATGGGTTGATGTCAAATAAATACGCCGGCAATTCCAAACCATTTTTCTTTTCAGCATTTAACGCTTTAGCTAAACGATTTCTTTGTTCACCTGTATAACTATCGAATTCGCTACTATTCCAATAACTGTCAAATGTAGCCTCAATTTTCCTTAAAGTATCTGGTAAATCTTTAGCTGTAACTTTAACATTCCATTCTAAACCACTAGATATAGCAGCATTTGATAAATTTGATGAACCAACATAAGCTGTTGTAAATCCTGTATTGCGATGAAATACATATGTTTTTGCATGCAATCGTGTTCGTTTTGTATCATATGATACTTTTATTTCGGTATTTGGCAATAAATGAAGTTCATCAACGGCCTTTATATCTGTAGCCCCCATATAAGAGGTAGTAATTATTCTTAATTTCCCACCTTTCTGCGTAAAATCAAGTAATTCATTAATTATTAAGCGTAGACCACTCCATTTGATAAATGAAACTAAAATATCAATTTTATCGCATGAAGCAATTTCTTTTTTTAATTCGGAAAACATACTTGGTTCATTTACAGCACCAGTAAATAACGAACTGATGGCTAACGATGTTTCTGGTCGAATGACTTCCGCATTTTCATTTATTGAATAGATACTATTTTTCTTATCAATTAGTGCTAATAATTGATAAGCTTTTTCGTCAACAGAAAGTGATTCAAAATCTCTCTCATGAATTTCATTTTTAATAATATCAACCAGTTTATTAACCAAGTTAACTTGCTTATTAATGTCATGATTATCTTTTACAAAATCAAGACCTTCTTCTATAACTTCTGACAAATAATTAGTCAATATTTTTGATGATTCCGCAGGATCTATCGGTATAGTCTTCGTTATTTTATCAGTTGTTTCAAGTTCTGCTGATATTTGCTTATTTATAACTTGTTCATATAATCCTGATTTTAGCACGTTTATATCCCTTCATAATTTACAGAAGTAAATCTCAAATTTTACTCTATAAAACATATTTAACTCACCAGCATTTTAACTTATTCCATACACTTCGCAGCAAAAAATAAATTTGCAGAATTAATATGGTGCTTAGTTACTAACTTTATCATTGTACTATTTGACTATATATATGTCCAGGTAAAAATAAAGATATTGGGTGGATAATTTTATAATTCAGCGATTTATGTGCTATTTTGATTTTATCTTGCCCTTTTAAATCCTACAACAAAAAACCGGGCAACCACAAAGTATTGCCCGGTTTTATTGTTATTTTGAACTATTCAATTTTTTATTCTAAACTGCATTTTAAATCGTCAATAGCCTGCAGGATTCCACGGTTATCACCGAGATATACTGTTGACCCGACTGATTTGTCTACACCGTTTGGATTATCGAAGTTTTGGCCGATTCCGAGGGAGGCAATGGCTATTGTCGCTAACTGTTTGCCATCTACAGTTAACACGGCCTTGCCATCTGCCCATGCTAAGTCAAAGAGATGCCAACCGGCGGTTAACGCGGCGGATTCTGCTATTTCTAATTTTGAATCTTTGTTAGCCTTGTATTCCAGTGATATTCCAGCGGTTTTGCCGATTTTCTGGTTTAATTTCAACGGACCGACATTTATTATTGTTCCGTTGGTGTTATTATTCAGCAACCCCTGGAAGGTTACACGGCCTGATGTGTTTGAGAGGTGCATTCTTGCCCAGAACATAATCCCTTTGCTGCTGTTTACTGCTTTGCCGTTTACGCCGGTGCATAAAGCCATCTGTTCATTTGCGGATGACCTTTGCAGTTGTAAAACATTACTGCCGAATGCTTCGTCAGCACGGGTACCATTATCAAATGTTGCGAAGAATGTTTCTTTGTTTTTCAGCAATTTACGTTCTATCACCTGTACCGGCACAAAATCCCGTTGCAGGACATTAACCTTAAATCCGGTTTTGGTAAATGGTATTAATTCACCAGTCTCGCCATTTACCAGAATCACTTTTGCCGGGTCAAAACCAAGGCCGGCGAAATTAACAGAAACATCAACTGCCTGGTCGGTGCGGGCAATATTAACCACTGTCAGCAATGCGCGTCCATCTGTTTTATGTACTGATACCACGCAATTTGGGGTTGTGGTTTTACATGGGTTTTCTTTTTTCCAATAACCAATAAAAGTAACATCCTTTTCGTATAAACGGCTCTCCTGTACCAATACCGGGAAGTACCCAACCTGTTCAGCGTTTATGTCATGCGCCATCACCCACCCGGTGAATTGATGCACATGCTTATTAACCCACTTTGTCGGGTGACGCATGGCCTGACACATCATATTCATTACACCGCCAGAGCATACACTGCTGGCGATTGAGCGCAGACGTCCCGCCGGTAGCACTTCAATGTAGTCGAAATTCAGGTCTGTCGGTTCAACATTTTCACCCTCAATAAATACATCGCCAAACCAGGCGTTATACGCGGCGCCGGATGTAATGTGCATCCACAAATTAGGACGCGACACGCCGTTTTCATTAAACATTATCATCATGCGTTTATAATATTCACGCAGTCCCAGATAAGAATATCCCTGTTGCAACCTGCCGTCCGCGCGGTAATAGGCGTTTCCGGTCAACCAGTTATCTTCCGTAGCCAGATAATTCTCGTCAATATACAACGCGCGGAAACTAGATTCTTTTACCCATTTCTGATAATGGAATACCCGGAAATCAACCGGACCCTTACTTTGTGTAACGTCTGAATTGCCGATTTGCCCCGGGGTTTGGCCCCAATCGGCGGCAAGTGCACTGAAATCATTGCGTTCAGCATCCAGGTATCGACCTATTGAGTGAGCAATTGACCCAACTGCCGGATGGTGAGTGGAATTCTTCGGGGTGTTTTCAAATAAATCCCGTGATTTATCATAACTCCAGGGGAAAGGACTGCAGTAATACGGCCACAGCACTGCCCAGTCACCATCAAACCAGAATACTGTCGCTTTGGTGTCAGGTATCGGCGCGGATGACGCGACAAAGGTAGCACGGTAACCTTCCGGTAATGGCCGCGATGGGAAAGCCTGATAACCGAAAGTAACAGTTGTCGCCGATGACAATTCTGTCGGCACTTCTATAAAGTTTATTTTCAGCGTTACTTTGCCATCTTTCTTAACAAATTCCTGCGATGGATGCGTTTTATCTGCTTCAGTAATCCACCCTTTATCGTTATCGGCAAACCACATAAAGCCACGTTCGCCATTGGTCAGCCAGATATATGGGACGAAGTCATTAACCAGAGTGCCTGACGCAGTTTGCAAACTGGACCAGTATGCCGGGGTTTCATCATGGACTGCTGCCCATCCGCCGGCAGTGGTGCAGAAATGTGTCGCTTCTTCTTCCGGAATGGTAATTTCCAGGGTCAACCTGTCAACTTTTGTCTTCGCGCCATCTGGTGCTATCGTAAGATTTACCAGCGAAAATCCGTCAAACTCTACCTTTGATTTTGAGTTAAACAATAATCCCGGTGCGGTGCCGGTGCCGGTCATTTCAACCTCTGCGTCTACCTGCCGGGTAACTGACGGCACTGAAGCGGCAACCTCTTTTTCCTCACCATTGATAACCGCTATCAACCGCATTGCAGATTTCATCTGTTCTGTTTTGCCATTGGTTATTGACCGCGCCAACCCCAATCCATTAAGGTTCATACTGCGGTTCCAAACACCTATTTTATCTTTTTCCACCTTTACCGGTGTCCAGGGAGAGATAACTTTGTCTGTTATTCCGATATTATTATTCATCCATGTCATGTTATATCTCAGCAGCGATAAATCAGTGCTACTTTGCACCATGGCGTTACCATCTTTATCACGCAGTGAAACTTCTACCTTAACCATACGTGCCGGTGTTTCTTTAATTTCCGGTACATTCTTCAACGGCTTTCCCTGTTTAGCCAATTGAATATTATCATCTTTAATATTTTCTATCTGTTTCTTTTGATACGCAATCGCCTTAAAATCTTTCACCGGTATTTGTTCGCCATCAAGCGATATGCGGGTGGCTGAATAATATTCGCGGAACGCACCGACTTCAGCGGTTTTAATCACTTTATTTGTAACCGCGTCAATTATCTTCACGGTACCACCGGCAACATCACCACGTTTTGCAAAATCAAATATATCCGCCTTCACCATTAACCAGTTGCTTTCCGGCCCATACATAGCCTTCAGGTATAAATCCTGCACCGACTGCGCTTTCTCCGGTTTTACCGGTGGCAACGGCACAAACCCGCTGACATTAAATGGGAAATATTGCGAGAATAGCATTTGGCCATCACGTGTTTTTGCAGTTATACAGAAATTACCTGTTTTCCAACCTTCCGGGGTATTACCGGTAAAGGCAAACTCCTGCCTTTCTCCTGCTTTTAAATTAATGGCTTTTGTAGTAATAATATCAGCATCGGAAATAGTTTTCCCCTGCATAAATCGCAATGAGACATCAACATCCGCGCCGGCATCTTTTGGGGCAATTACCGCCATGGGGAAATTATAATTGCCGGATAAAACCGATACCACACCCAGCAACTGTACAACCGGTGATTTATCAGCAAACGTGATTTTCGGGTGCTGCGGAATTTCAGAGAATCCCTGGGTGATAGACCATGACGCCTGACTGCGGGGTAATGTGCCAGGTGCGTTGCGACAGAATAAAAAGTTCCAGCTATCGCCGTCTTTCACTTTGTCAAAACCAAAATCTTTAATTAATACACTTGCTTCAACGATATAACTCAGGTCATCTTCGCTGACACCCAGTGTCCAGTTAGCCTTCCATCCCAGACTGGCATATCCACGACTGGGGATAAATTTCTCATCAAATACCGCCGGGTAAGTATTAATGATATTCTGGTATGTCTCTGGCACCAGTGTTGGTGGAGTAATCCACAACTCAACAGTCGGTTCGCCAAAGTCATAATCATCATTATTGCGTGATGATTTCCATAATTTCCATTCACTGTTGCCACGACGGCATTTATACAAAAAATAAAAACGGGTGTCGTCATACCCCATATATATTGTAGTTTCCGCTTCCTGTAATTTATGGTCAAAGGGGACAATCAGGCCGGATGACGCAAAGGCGCGATCCCATTCACCCGGTGTCATTTTGCCATCAACAACCGGCGCCGGATTCATCCGCACCGCGGTAAACTCGCCGATTGGCAGCCTTTCACCACCTGCGGCAAAACTGACAAGCGAAGTTGAAATCGCAATTAAAACCGCTACCATCCAACGGGTAAGACCTTTTAAACCACCCAAAATAGACATGATGCCCCCTTTTAATTATTAACAATTGTAATAGTTGTTACCGATGATGTAAATAATTAGAAACCATATTTAGGGAATCGTTTCCCTAAATATGGGGATTTTTATAAAATTATGCAATTTTTATACTGAATAAAAAAATATCACCCGGCAACTAAGAGATACCGGGTGATAAAATACATCGAATAAATTATGGAATTAGTAACTGGAAATTTTTGATAGCGTCAATAATACCTGCAGGTGTTCCATTATTGGCTGAACCTGCACTGAGCGCAATACCTTTGTTGTTATCCGCTATTGTATCAAAACTATTTGCAGTAAAATCAGTACGGGGAATAATTACCGATCTGGTTTCGCTGTTTACGGTATTTTTCATTGTAAATGTAATACCGGCAGTATCAGACAAATCAAGAGCACATTGAAAAGTTTTTAATGCAGGCCATCCGGACCAGCCAGTAAACGCGGTGGCGGACAAAATAGTGCTTGTCCAGGAATCAAAATTACTTTTTAAAACAGCAACTCTGCCATCATTACGCAGGCCTACCCAAATTCCGGGAGTACCTGCAGACCCGGCAACAGCAGAAATCTGAATTGTGGTAATATTTTCAGGTAGTAAAAATCCTACATAAGTTCCGCCATAATTACCACCTCCAAAATTTCTCTGAAAATCAAGATCAAATGTCGCTTTAAATGTTGGAAATACATTACCAACCTTAGCTACCGCATACTTACTTGCGCTTGATGTCCAATTACTGGTTGGAAATAAAATATCAGGCTGATAATTATAACCATTGCTACTTAAGTTTTGTGTTGCGCAACTATATAGCAATGGATCCAAAGTTGCCACCAAATCAGCAGCAAGCACTACATGACCATCCAGAAAGCTTGTTACAGCTTTTCCTGAATGCCGAAAAGACTTATTGCTATTTTCACCATCAACAGTCATCCACTTCGCGCTTGGGTCACCTAATAATGGGTCGCCAATTGACATTGCTGAAATCGCCGGATTGTAAATATATCCAACTACGAGGTTTTTTCCGGCAGTCGGACAAACCATTACCCCGGGATCCATCTTTAAATCTGTCCATACACTTGTTGAGTTAGGTAGCAGTTCTTCATGGTCCTGGGTATACATCAATATAGAAGCAGCAATCTGCCGGTTATTGCTGGTACAGGTAGATTGTCGTGCTTTTTCTCTGGCACGGGCAAATACCGGAAAAAGAATAGCGGCAAGGATAGCAATAATGGCTATTACTACCAGAAGTTCGATTAATGTGAACCCATTTTTGCGTAAAAATACTGTTTTCATGTTACCCCCTTAAAAAATAATGGTATAAACCAATGTTATTTTTCTATTAAATCATATTTTTCCATTGCGTCAATAGCCATTATCATGTAAAGTTATGCAAATATTTGCATAAAGGTGATTTGTATATGCCAACCCAGAAATATATAGCACAATTAGCAGGAGTTTCCATTGCGACAGTGTCACGTGCGTTGGCAGATGACCCACGAATAAGACCAGAAGTGAAGCAGCATATTCAGGACATCGCCGAGAAGATGCATTACCGATCAAATCGTCTAATACAGGGAATGCGCACCGGTAAAACCGGCATGATAGGACTGTTAATTGCGTCAATCGAACTGCAGCATTACAACGTAATTGTTAAAGCTATTTTGGACATGATGCAAATAAACACGTACCAGGTACTGATTATTCAAACCGGTTATGAAGAAGATAATATTAAAAAATCTGTAAGCCAACTGGTGGAACAACGGGTGGACGGGATAATAATTATTGGTGAGTTGCCAATATTAAAATCGTCATTATTAGAAATGTGGAGTCATGACATATCTTTAGTATGTGTTGACCGCGGTAAATCATTCATCAACACCGACCGGGTATTATCCGATGAACAGGGAATGGCAGATCTTCTGATTAAATATCTTGCCGGCCTTGGTCACCGTAATTTTGTATATGTCGGTTCACCCATGGA
>CAZNLA010000225.1:0-8518 GCA_964573385.1 uncultured bacterium | reverse complement strand
ATGCCAGTGCTATACCGGTAAGGGCATTTTTGGTGGTAATGCTTAACGCGGCAGATGTCATAGTCGCTGCCGGGTCGGCACCACCCAAATCTTTAACCACAACGGTTATGCCACTGTAGGTTTTCAATGTCACCGGTTTCCAGACAAGTGTATTACTGGCAGCAAAGTCACGCAGTATGGTTGTGCCATACATAAACTTATACTGCAGGTTAACACCGCCGGTGGCGGTTGCAGTTAAGGTGACTGAATTCCCCAGTAATATCGCGTTTGCCGGTGCGGATGATAACGCAATGGCGGTCAACGCGGGTTTTGTGGTAATACTAACCGCGGAGGATGTGAATGTCAGCAATGGGTCTGCACCGGCAGCATCTTTGGCTATTACTTTAATATCGCTGTAGGTCTTTATCGCACCCGGGGTCCAGACAAGGGTATTGCTGGTGGCGAAGTCACGCAACATTATCGCGCCATACATAAACTTATACTGTGGATTTGCGCCGCCGGTTGGGGTGGCGGTAAGGGTAATCGGTGTGTTGTATAACGCCACATTTGCAGGTATTGTCGCCAATGCAACCGCGGTCATGGCATTTTTAGTTGCGATTGATATCGCCGGTGATATCACCGTTGCCAACGGGTCAACACCGCCGGTATCCTTTACGACAACGGTGAGGTTGCTGTAGGTTTTTAATGTCGACGGTGTCCACTGGAAGGTGCTAACTCCAAAATCTCGCAATACTGACGCGCCATACATAAACTTGTACTGCAAATTCAACCCACCAGTGGCGGTAGCAGTAAGTGTTACAGAATTGCCCAGCAACACCCCATTTGCCGGATTTGTGGTCAGAGTTACGGCAGATAATATAAGTTTTACCGTGAATGATTTGCTGTAACTTACGGTTGCATCCGGATTAATGCCACCGGCATCGCGGGCAACCACGGTAATGGTATGCGCACCGGCAACTGCCGGAACTGTCCAGTGATAAATATTATCAGCAGCAAAATCGCGGAGAACTGTCGCGCCATCCATAAACTTATATTCAACCACTGCTCCGCCGGTGGCGGCCGCAGTAATGGTAGCGGTGGAACCGGCGATACACGGTGAAACCGTCGGTGTGGTATAAACCACCGCGGAAAGCGCAGGTTTTACAACCAAATTCAGCGCAGGTGAGGTTACGGTAGCAGCAGGATTAGCCCCACCGGCATCGCGGACTACCACGGTGAGATTACTGTATGTCTTCATTGCAGAAGGTGTCCAGGTGTAGGTATTGCCACTGGCAAAATCTCGCAACATTGCCGCACCATACATAAATTTATACTGATTAGTCTTACCACCATCCGCAGTTGCGGTAAGGGTAACCGGCTTGCTGAACACCACTGGTGAAACCGGAGTGGTGGTTAATGTGACTGATAACAATGGACCGGTAACCAGGAAAGAATTACTGGTGGCACTGGTAAGGTTAGTTGCCGTGGCCTGCAGAGTATAACTGCCCTTACTTAACAAAGTCAGATTAGTGAATGTTGCTATACCATCTACCGCGTTTACAAATCCCAAAGGTATTGGAGCACCACCAGTGACAGAAATAGCTGAAATATCTACGGTATTGGTGGCAGATGTAACACGATTACCAGCAGCATTTCTAAGTTCTACTGTTATACTCGGGGTTATTGCTACATTTACATCAGTATTTCCCGGTTGTGTGGTAAATGCCAATTGAGTTGCTACTTCAGAAGATGTTGTTAAATCCCACAGAGATATCCCACCAAAGCCAGCCGCGACAATTGATGCACCATTAGGAGCGAATGACATTGCTTTAACACTGGCGACACCGGCATTAACACTATCAAGAAATGCACCATCAGTTACACGCCAAAGTTTTATAGTTTTGTCATCACTTGCTGAAGCAAGCAAAAGACGATCCGGACTAAACGCAATGGCATTTACCGGATTTAAATGGCCTGTTAAAGTATGCAATAAGGCACCGTCACTTGTCTGCCAAATTTTAACAAGGTTGTCATTACCAGCCGATGCAAATTTAAGACCATCGGGACTGAATGCTGCTGAAGTCACCCCATTAGTATGTGCTGTTACTGTAAGTACCAGGGAACCATCATCTGTTTTCCAAATTTTGACAGTGTTATCAGCACTGGCAGAGATTATATACTTACCATCTGTGCTGAATGCCACATGATTAACAACGCCAGTATGTCCACTAAGAGTGCGCAACAAGACATTGAAACCAACTTGTTCAAGCAATATATCATTGCCACTGGCAGCAACCAACATTTGCCCATCCGGACTGAATGCCAGTGAAGTTGCAGAACTGATGGAAAAAGTTTTTAATAATGAACCGTCGCTAACATTCCAAACTTTAACGAGACCATTCGCACCAACATTGTCAAGACAACTACCAGCAACTGTTAAACCATCCGGACTATATGCTATTGCGGCATTTCCACTATCAGAGAAACTTGATAAATTGCGTAACAATGCACCGTTATTAGCATCTATAAGTTGGACTCGCAGGCTGGAACCGCCAGCAGCAAGTTTTTGCCCATCAGGACTGAACATTATTGCAGTAGTTCTCTGAGCGTATCCGGTAAAAGTTCGTAATTGTCCGGTTTCAATAACCCACTGATTAATACTATTGTCAAGAGGACCGGAACCTGACCAGGATAATGTAAGACCATCAGGAGAGTAACATAATGAAGAAACAGCTGTTTGACTGTAAAGTGTATAATTTAAATATTCACCATCGCTGACTCTCCATATAAAGATATCACCATAATCATCACCGGTAGCAATAGTTAATCCGTCATGACTGAAAGCCACAGCATTAACGATATTAGCGTTCCACGAATTTATTGTACGAAGCAGAGTGCCATTATCAACCTGCCACAGATTAACAGTATCACCATATCCAATTCCTCCACCGCTTGCCAGGATTTGACTATTAGGACTGAAAGCCACTGAAGTAACACCATAACCATCCGAAAGGGTATTAAGCAACGTATAACCACTTAATTGCCAAAGATTAATTTTGGTATCTTCACCACCTGATGCCAATAACAATCCGTTCGGACTAAAAGTAACTGAACGAACAATACCTGTATGATCGGTAAAGGAATGTAACAATGAGCCATCAGCAACAGACCATAATTTCACTGTCGTATCATCACTTCCGGAAGCAATTGAGAATCCATCCGGACTGAATACCACTGAACGCACCGCACCGGTATGCCCGGTGATGGTTCGTAATAATGTTCCATCACTAACCTTCCAGAGTTTAATTACTTTGTCCGCACTGCCTGATGCCAATGTTTGACCGTCAGGACTGAAAGATAACGAATTGATTACATCATCGTGTCCGGTTATGGTTCGTATTAACGCGCCATCGGTTGGATTTATCAATGCGATAGTATTATCTATTTGTGTTGTTGCCATCAAATTGCCAACCGGGGCATAAGCAATAATTCCGGCAAAACCAGTTTTATGCCAACGTGCCGGTTGCTGGAAAGCGGCGACACCAGTGGGAACTATATAAAAAGAATTACTGTTTGCCGGTGTCAAATCTGCCGATTCTGCTTTTAATATACAACCGCCGATTACTGGAATTGTTAATGCAGGGAATACTGCTACGCCATTTATCGCGTTAACAATACCAATAACAATAGGAGCGCCGACAGTTGGTATAGCAGTCAGGGTTATCGCATTAACAGCATTTGGCACTATATATCCTTTAGCATCTTTTATAACAACTTCCACCGATGGAACCATTCCGGCCCCAACAACAGTATTAGTAGGTTGAACGGTAAATGCCAATTTTGCAGGTGGATGTGGCACTGAAGTTAATCCGAACAACTTAATGCCACCATACGTACCTATTGCCAAAGACCCGGCATCCGGTGAAATAGCAATAGCATTAGCAGGTTCTATGCTTATATCATCTAATGTAGCACCATCACTTACCCGCCAAAAACGCAGTGTATTGTCATCACTTGCTGATATCAGAGACTGGCTATCCGGTGTAAATGCTAAATCATTAATCTCCTGAGTATGTCCCAGTAGAATATTAATCTGTGCGCCATCGCTAATTCTCCAAATTCGGATAGTCTTGTCATAAGAACCTGATGCTATAGTCAACCCATCCGGACTGAAGGCTACAGCATAAACCGTATATTTATGACCTGTAAATGTTTTCAATAACGTGCCATCGCTAACACGCCACAATTTAACGGTATTATCATAATAACCTACAGCAAGAGTTGACCCATCCGGGCTATAGGCTATAGAATAGGCATTGGTAGAGAAATTACGCAATAGAGCACCATCACTAACACGCCAGATAGAAATTCCTGAATTGTAAGAACAAGAAGCCATTGTCTGTCCATCCGGACTAAAAGCTATGCGTGATGCACTGTTATTCAAATTAATAGTGCGCAAAAGCGTTCCATCACTAACCTTCCACAACCGAATCATATATGTGTAATTATTATAACCCCAAATATCAGTGATGACATCGGCTCCTACACCTGCAAGAATCTGTCCATCATTACTGAAAGAAACAGAATTACCATAATAACTGAATCCGGATAAACTGCGCAATAATGAACCATTATTAGCATTCAAAAGTTTCAATGATGTTGAATTTTTATTGGTATCAGAATTATACTTTCCACCTGTTGCAACAATAATCTGTCCATTCGGACTGAATACAACCGATGAAGTCGGTAATTGCTGACCATTGAATGTTTGCAATAATGCGCCGTTACTAACCTGCCATGTTTTGATAACATTATCACCACCAGTAGCAATACTCTGCCCATCCGGACTGAAAGATACAGATAACATTTTACTGGGATATACATCAGTTGAACTTAATACGTTACCAGTACTTAATTGCCAGATAATAACTTTATAATTGGATGTTCCAGCAAGGGTAACACCATCGGCACTGATGGCTAAAGCATCAAGATATCCATTAATGCCGGTAATAGAACGCAATAATGTACCATCTGATACCTGCCAAAATCGTATTGAATTATTTATTCCAGTTCCGCTTGATACCAGGGTTGTGCCATCCGGTGTAAAAGCAATCGATAAATAATTCGTGTTAGATACAGAAGATATTGTCCTTGTTAATGTAGCATCACTAACCTTCCATAATTCGATAATACCATACCAGGTTGCAGAACTTCCTGCAGTCGCTATTAATAACCCATCCGGACTGAAAGCGATGGAATTAATATATTTCAAACTTCCGGTGATAGTATGCAAAAGAGCCCCATCACTCACCCGCCATATTTTAATAGTGCTTTCAAGAAAACCATTACTGGCACCTGCATTACTGCCGGTTCCGGATGCAAGGGTCAATCCATCCGGACTGAAAGCAAGGGTGTTAACCCAGTCAGTGTGAGCATGAATAGTTTGTAATAAGAGACCATCACTGACACGCCATATCTGAATGTAACCCATGCGATTTCCAGCCGCTATCGTTTGTCCATCCGGACTGAAAGCAATTGATATCTTATCGTAATTATCACCTTTCAAGGTTTTTAAAACAGTACCATCAGCAGGATTAATTAGCAGAATGCTGCCATCATACTGCGTCGCGGCTAATATACTGGCTACCGGAGAATATTTCGTATAACCGTTATAACTGCTTTGGTACCAGCGTTCCGGTGTCTGGAAATATGTTGGGTCAGGTGAGATTGTGATAATATTGCTGATACCCAGTGTTAACGCGGTAAACTCTGCTTTTAAGGTGTAACTTCCGGCTTTATTCAATTTCAATGCAGAGAAAACGGCTATACCATTTACAGCATTAACCGTACCCAACACAATCGGGTCTCCGCCAGATTGTGGCATAGCAGTAATGGTAACCGGGCCGGAGAAGTTTGTCGCAATATTACTATATTTATCCTGCACTTCAACTGTTACAGAAGGTAACAACCCTGCAGTAGTACTGACAGGTTGAACAGAAAATATTATCTTTGACGCAACATGAGTGATACTGAAAGGATTACTGATTGCATGAGTCAGCGATGTCGCTTCTGCTTTTAAGGTGTAGCCACCCGGTATTGCTAACGATAATGTGGAGAAGGTAGCAATACCATTTGCCGCATTAACTGTCCCTAAAGAAATAGGTGCACCACCAATAACCGAAATAGCTGACATTGTAATGGCATTTGTTGCATTATTTACCAGATTGTTATTGGCATCCCGAACCGCCACTGTAACCGATGGGGTTATTATTGCTTCTGCAGAGGTATTACCGGGTTGATTAACAAAAGCAAGTTTTGATGCAGCACCTGGTGTTGCAGTGACACCAAATAAAGATATACCACCACTGCCGGCAACGGCAATACTATTCCCTTCCGGAGAATATGCGACTGTACGCATCACCATTACAGCACCATTGACATTGTCAAGAGCTGTTCCATCACTGACCTGCCATAACCTTGCAGTCTGGTCGATACTACCAGAAACCAGCGTTTGCCCATCAGGACTGAAAGCTATTGAAAATACATTACTGGTATGTCCTGCTATAGTACGTATTAATGTCCCATCACTCATTTGCCAAAGTTTAATTAGCTTATCAGCACTACTTGAGGCAATTGTCTGACCATCAGGACTTACCGCCACTGACCATACCTGATAAGTATGTCCAGATAGAGTGCGTAAAATTGTACCATCATTTGCATTCCAACACTTTACAGTAGTGTCCGGACTGCCGGATATAATGGCTTGACCATTTGGACTAAATGTCACTGTATTAACACTTGAATTATGTCCGGTTAAATTGCGAAGTAGTGTGCCATCACTAACCTGCCATAGCTTAATGCTATAATCAGCACTACCAGATGCAAGAGTCTGACCATCAGGACTGAACGCAACAGAGTTTACTACACCAGTGTGTCCGGATAAAGTGCGTAATAGCGTACCATCACTGATTTTCCATAAATTTACATTTAAATCAGTGCTTCCAGATGCCAACATCTGACCATCAGGACTGAATGCTATCGCATTCACAATTGCTGTGTGCCCGGTAAATGTTTTTAACAAAATACCATCACTTACACGCCATAATTTAATGGTAAAATCCCTTTCCGCAGAAGCAACTGTTTGACCATCCGGAGAAAAAGCTAATGAATATACAAAACCGACAGGACCGCTAATAGTGCGTTGCAGTGTGCTATCGTTAACCTGCCAAAGTTTAATTGTATAATCCGAACCACCCGAGGCAATGGTCTGACCATCCGGACTGAAGCAAACTCTCATGACTGTTGTAGTATGCCCGGTTAAGGTGCGCAAAAGAGTACCGTCACTTACCTGCCACAGTCTAACATTAAAGTCATAACCACTTGATGCTAAAGTCTGACCATTCGGACTGAAAGCAACAGATGTTACATAATTTCCATGTCCGGAAAGCGTCCGCAATAAAGTACCATCGCTAACCTTCCATAATTTTATGCTGTTATCAAAACTACCGGAAGCAATGGTCTGACCATCCGGACTGAAAGCCACTGAATACACAGTATTGGAATGTCCGGTGAAAGAACGTAATTGGGCGCCATCACTCACCTGCCATAATCTAACCGTCTGGTCATTACTGCCGGATACTATGGATAAACCATCCGGACTGAAAACAGCAGAGTTTACCGGTCCGGTATGCCCGGTAATTGAACGCACTAATGTACCATCGCTTACCAGCCAAAGGCTAATGGTGTTATCCGCATTTGCTGCGGCAAGTAAACTGCCATTTGGACTGAACGATAAAGAATTTACATTTACCGTTAAACCGGTAATTGTCCGCAATAACGTGCCATCGCTTACCTGCCATATTTTTATGGTTCTGTCAGTACTGCCGGTTGCTATGGTCAAAGCATTTGAACTGAAGGTTACTGCGGTAATAGTATTCGTATGTCCACTGAGAGTACGAACTATTGTACCATCAACAGGATTAATCAACGCAACAGTGAAATCCGACTGCACCGCGGCAATGATATTTCCTGCAGGCGCGTAATTAATAACACCGGTATAAACAGCATGGTGCCATCGCGCAGGTTGCTGAAACGTTACTGCCTGTGCTGGTACAGACAATATCCCCAACAAAGAAAATAACACCAGGCAAACAACTAAAAAGTTGAACGAACTCAAACGTAGATTTAACATAACAAACCCCCGGTAATCTATAACTTTAAACAACATTAAAAGTTAATATGGAAATTTATACGAAGCTATTTTACTAAAACACGAAAATATTTCTTAACAAAATATAAGCAGTAAAATATTTATAAAACAGCCAGATTGTAATTTCAAGAGTAAATGCTACTAACAGTATATCATAATCTGGTTTACCAGTAAATAGTTTTAGTTAGATAAGCAAATCCACAAAAAATAATTATATTGTGTAAATATTCCATATATTGATTTAAAAAAATGCAATATCTTGTGATTGTGAAAAATATTTTGTAAGTATTCGGTAAACCCCATCTTTCTAATTCATTTATGCCCATCATT
>CAZNLA010000224.1:0-8521 GCA_964573385.1 uncultured bacterium | reverse complement strand
AGTTTTGCTCCACAGCAAAGCAGTCGCAATAGTGGTGTTACCATTGGCGACATGATTGGTGGCTCATTCGGTAATAACGAAGAAGAAGTCAGTGAACCTGTTGAAATCGCTGAAGTAGTTGAAATTGTTGAAGAAGTAGAAGTCGTAGAAGTCGTAGAAGCCGTTGAAACTACAGAAAAAGCAGAAACAGAGGAATAATTAATGAAGTTAATCGGCCTTACCGGCGGAATCGCCGGTGGAAAATCAATGGTTGCTGATATATTCAGTACATTGGGAGTGCCGATTATAGATACAGATATCCTTGCCAGGCAGGTTGTCTCACCGGGACAACCTGCCTGGTTTCTTTTAAAAGAGACCTTCCCCACCAGTTGCTTCCTTCCGGATGGAAATCTTAACCGTAATGCGGTTGCAGAAATTGTATTCAATAATACGGATATGCGGCATAAACTGGAAAAGATAATTCATCCTGCTGTGTTTACCACAGTCGATGAAAATGTAAACAAACTGCGCCAACTGCCGAAACCACCGACATATGTAATTATTGTGGTGCCATTATTATTTGAAACAAACTCACAATCTAAATTTGACGCGGTTATCGCAATAAAATCAAAACAAACTGACCAGATAACAAGAATGATGCAAAGTCGCGGATATACCAGAAAACATGCGTTATCCAGAATAAAAAGCCAATTAACAGTAAAAGAAAAATGCAGTCGCGCGGATTATGTAATAGATAATACCGGGACCGTTGCAGAAACAAAAGAAAATGTTTATAAATTGCATAAGAAAATTGCAAATTGTAAATTGTAAATTGTAAATTGCAAATTATTGGTAAAGTTACACAGAGATGCACGGAGGAGACACTGAGATTCACAGAGAGTTATTTTTAATATCCTAATTCACGCATTTTTTCTGCTGTTAAACCGCTATTTTCTTTTTTATCCAATAATCTTTCAATATATCGCGCTAACACATCAATCTCAATATTTACCTGGTCACCAGTTTTCAGGTCATTTAATATTGTTGCTGCCAATGTGTGGCGCACCAGTGACACAGAAAAATATTCGTTATCAGCTATTATGACTGTCAGGCTAACACCACTGACAGTGACTGAGCCTTTATGAGAAATATATTTAGACAAATTTGATGGTATAGAAAAATATAATATTTTCTCCTCACCTGTCCCTGCTGTTCTGATTAATTTCCCTATCGCATCGACATGGCCACTGACAATATGTCCGCCTAACCTGCCATTCATTTGCATTGCACGTTCTAAATTAACCTTACTGCCTGTTGTTAACAGGCCAAGGGTGGTAGTTTTTAACGTTTCCGGCATCATGGTTAAATTAACTATATGGTTATCAAACGATTCTACCGTAAGGCATACCCCATTTACAGCCAGGCTATCGCCGATTTTCATATCTTCCAACACCAGATTAGCATTAACTGCTAAACGCGCCACATTACTTTCGCGTTTAATATTACTAATAGTTCCAATTTCCTCAATTATGCCTGTAAACATTAAAACTTTTCCCTTTTAATATAATCAGTTCCATGGGTAATAATAACAAAAATATGGTTATTTGCTAAGATAGCTAAAATCGAAATTATATCAAATAGAACCATTCTTTGCTTAAAATCATAAAATGTTATCCTTGTTACATAAGGATAATGAGAGTAAAATAAAACCAACAAACATTCTGGAGATTATAATGTCACCTGTAGATTTTTACTGTATTTTTATAGGTTTACTTAGCGGCACCTTAGCAGCATTATGCGGCATTGGTGGTGGGGTGATTCTGGTGCCATTTTTTGTTGCCGCCATTGGTTTAGAGCAGAAAAATGCAAATGCTACATCATTAGCCGTTATTATACTAACTGCTATTGCAGGTACTATCAGGAGTTCCGGTAATAATTTGATTAATTGGCAAATAGTATTATTCACAGGTATCCCCGCCGCGATAATATCTTATTTTGCCGCAGATTATTTAAAGAATCTATCAAATATCTTTTTAACCAGATTATTTGCCATTTTAATCATTGTTGTAGGTATTTACACTCTGTTAAATAGTTTTAAAAAAATAGCATGATAAAATATATTCTTCTTTTACTTTTTTCAATATATGCTTTTGCTTCAGAAATATCTGATCCATTTCCCGTTGAGTCGGTAAAATACGCATCCTTATCAAATGATATGCGGGTGGTAGTAAAAGAAAACCATGCTGTGCCAATTGTCGCGGTATCCGTAATAATTCGCGCCGGGTCTGGTATCAGTGATAGTAGAGGAATCCCCCATTATCTGGAACATTTATCATTTCAGGGGACACAGAAATATCCTGTGCCTTTATCTGCGCAATACTTAATAGAAGAAAAAGGTGGATACTGCACCGGTGCAACCAACCGTGATAGCACCAGGTTTGAAGGCGTTATACCTGCAAATCAGATAGATTTAATGTTATCAGTATTATCGCAGGTTACCCTGCATCCTCTGCTTACTGACACTAATTTTGAGCGAGAACGTCCTACTATTTTAGCCGAAATCCAACGTTATAATGATGACCCGGTAATTAATGTTCTTAATTCCGCATATTACCTTGCATACCGTAATCACCCATATCGCAACCCTACCACCGGAACAATTCAGGATATTTTGATGTTGCGGGGAAATGAAATTCGCGATTTTCATAAACGTTGGTATCAACCAGCAAATATGAGTCTGGTAGTTGTTGGCGATGTTAATATTCACGATATTTTAGAATCTGCGGAAAAATATTTTGCAACAGATGATAAAACATTTGTCCCGCCACCGGTAATGAAAATGCAGGACCAGACATGCGGGCAATTTTCATCAATTAATCCCAATGATACAGAAATATGGCAGGCATTTGCCTGGCCAACACCTGCCGCTAACGATTTTGCCGGGTGCGCAACGACAGATGTATTAATGACTATGCTTACCACTGGCAATACCGCCTTAATAAACAAATGGTTCAGTGATGCGAACATAACTGTAATTTCTGCCGGTGGTGAATATATCACATCAAATTATCCCGGCAGATTAATAATATGGATTCACACTTCAAAAAAAGATGCGGAAAATGCTAAAAAACAAATATTACAAGGATTTAATAGTTTATCAATTAATGTACCGATAGATATCATGGAAAAAGCAAAAACAAAAGTGAAATCGGAATTATTAATGAATAATGAAACATTCGCCAGACAATCCGCAACCCTGGCAATTTATCAATCCATGAATACCGGGGAATATACACTTCACGATTATAATAAACAGATAGATGCTGTTACTATCCAACAGATTGCAAGAATCGCTACGGCACAACCAATAGCAATTGTCGCTAAAGGAGGTGGAAGATGAAATATCTTACTTTTATTGTATTTCTTATAATCTCTATGCATTGTATAGCAGAAAATGTAACTCTGATAAATGGTATAAAAGTAATCACCAAACGTTCCGCTATTTCCCCTATCGCGTCTATCGAAATATTAATTGATTACAGTGCTATGGATGAACCGGCAATGCAGTGTGGTCTGCGCGAAACAGTAATGATTACGATGCTGAAAAGCATTGATGATGACCTGACGAGTATCGGTGGCGACATAAAAATAGAATTAAAAGAGGACTGCCTGGAGTTTGCTGCCCGGGTACCGGCAAATGAGATTTATACCGCTATTTTAAAACTAAATAAGATAATCACCAGGCCAGATATGACAGACCAGACCATAAATCAAGTTCTAACTGAATTATCCACCCGCAAATTTTCTCAACCAGATAGTGCTATGGGTATTGCATACCGAATGAGTGAAAAAGAGGTTTTTGCCAACCATCCATATTTTCCCATGGAGGAAAAGAAATTTAAGTTCGACCGTTTAACACCAGACGCCATACGCACGGCATACCAACAATTTATTATTCCGACAAATTGCTTTATTGCTGTTGCCGGTGATATTGATACCTTGGCAATAAGTAAAAAAATTACCGCCGTGTTTTCAGATTGGACTGGTGGTAATAAGACTCAACGGGTAATAAGAAATATTCCGACATTAACTGAATCTGATGTTAAGTTAGTAGAGATGCCGGTAAATAGCACCGCCGTAATGCTTGCTTTTGCCGGACCCGGTATTAAACACACTGACAACCTTACCATGCAGGTTATAAATAACCTGCTTAGCAGTGGTACGGGGGGAAGAATATTTAAATCAATCAGAGAAAAACAACGATTAGCATATGATGCCGGTACAATTTTTACCCCATTCGCAGATGGTGCTATTTTTGCGGTTTACACCATTACCGACCGCAGTTTAATGGAACGTGTTAAAACTGCGTTAGTAGAAGAACTTGGTCAATTACAGGTAAAAGAAGTAAACCAATCTGAACTAAACCGGGCTAAGGAGATGTTGATAGGACAATATACCCTTTCACACCAAAGCAGTGCACAATATGCTTTTGACCTTGCCTGGAACAAATTATGTAATAAACCTGATAACTATGATGAAATATTACCGGGCTTAATAAGAAAAATTACCCCGGCAAATGTAATGCAGGTATCGCGACAATGGTTTACACGATATAACCTGTCTATTGTATTACCACAAATACAGGCAGATTATTAATTATGCGTAAATATGATTATCTGATAATTGGCCCCGGTGCAATGGGATTATTTTTGGCGGCAAACTTAGGCCATGCCGGTTTACGTGTGGCGATACTGGATTATAAACCAGAACGCGCAAAAATACTGAAAAAAAATGGCATAAATTTAATTACTGCCGACAAAATTATCTCGATACCCATAATTGCTACATGTAACCCACAAATTGTAATGGATAGTCAGGTATGCATAGTCATAACAAAAGCATATAACACTGCAGATGTCGCACAAGAAATAAAAGAACATTTAGATGGAAATACCATCATATCAATTCAAAATGGGTTGGGTAACGTCGAAACTCTTGCCGAAATATTAGGTGATAATGCAGAAATAATCGCGGGTAGCACTACTCAGGGGGCATTGCTGGAAAATATCAATACTGTTCGCGACACCGGCACAGGTACTATAACAATAGGGAATAATTCTGTTAAATCAAATACTATAAAAGAAGAATTTAACAAGGCAAATTTAAATACAGAAATATCATCCGATATAAATAAGGTTCTTTTTGGGAAAGCAATAATTAATTCCGCCATCAATCCATTAGGCGCGTTAACAAAACGTAAAAATGGTGAATTACTGTTATCAGCAGAAATATTACAGTTAATGCAAGTGATAATTACTGAGTCAACTACAGTTGCGGCAAATATGGGAGTTGACCTGTCAAGCGAAGAATATTATGACAAAGTTATCAGTATTTGCAAGGCGACTGCCTGGAATACAAACTCAATGCTAAAAGATATTATCAATAATAAACGCACGGAGATTGATGCTATTAATGGCAAAATAACCGAATACGGAGAAAAATTAAATATCCCCGTACCGGTTAATAAAACAATGTGGCAACTTATTAAAGGGTTAAAACAAAAAGATTAATTGTTATACTTGTCCACAAATAATATGCTTGTAGTTATTTACATACAAGGCTATTATACGCCAGTTAAGAAACGCATATCATTTTCAACCCACAATCGAATATCCCCTACCCCATATCTGCGCATCGCGACACGGTCAACACCAAAACCGAAGGCCCAACCGGTATATTTTTCGGTATCCAAACCGCATTGACGCAATATATTTGGATGCACCATACCGCAACCACCAAATTCTATCCAACCTGACCCACTGCATAATCGGCATCCGGAACCGCCGCATTCAAAACAGGTAAACGCGAACTCGGCACTTGGCTCAGTGAATGGGAAAAAGTCGGCACGGAAACGCATTTGCGTATTTCTGCCAAACATTTCTTTGAAAAACGCGTCCAGAGTTCCTTTTAAATCCGCGAAAGTCACACCTTCGTCAACTAACAATCCATCAACCTGATGAAATGTATGGCTATGCCGGAGTGTTACCTGTTCGCGACGATGAACCCTACCCAGGTAAAGCGCACGAACCGGTGGTTTTCTTTCAGATAAAACCCTAACCTGTATAGCGGTGGTATGGGTACGTAATAAAGTCTCATCGTTTAAATAAAATGAATCCTGTTCATCCATTGCCGGGTGATCATCAGGATAATTCAGTGATGCGAAATTGTAATGAAAAGTCTCAACTTCCGGACCATCCAATATATCAAATCCCAAACCCAGAAATATCTCTTTCACTTCGTCCAAAGTACGCGATAATGGATGTTTTCTGCCCAGGCGAGGACTGCGACCAGGTAATGTTATATCCAGGCGTTCATGTTCTAATTTGCTGTTTTCCTCGATTGCGGCAACGGCTAATGTGCGTTGTTCCAGTGCTTCTTCTAATTTAATGCGTACTTCATTCGCGCGTTGCCCGACCACAGGACGCATATCCGCAGATAATTGCCCCATTCCACGCAACACCGAAGTGAGTTTACCGTCTTTTCGACCTAAAAACTCAATACGCACAGCATCCAGAGAATCACTGCTATTTGCCGCCGCAATATTAATAATTGCAGAGGACTCAATTTCATTTAATTGTTGTAATAAATCACTCATAACTGAGAAAAGATTATCATCATGACCTGCAGAATGTCAAGGAAAAATATCTATATTTTTATAATAATTCTATAGTTATCGCCAAAATGAAAAAATAAATGGAAACTGCCCGCCGGATTATTGCGTATTTACCAATAATTCGATATAATATAAACAGTTTTGGAGTAAAATTATGAAATTTTATACCGCAATTTTTTTAATATTAATTTCCACCGCCGTTATGGCACAATATCCGGTTATGGTTAGTCCACCGGATACCATGACAAATGCCCCAACTACCACACGCTTCTCGTGGTTGCCGATGCGTATGGCAACACAATACCAGATAAATATTTCACAAACACCATTGCTTGCTACTGATACAGAAGTTAATCCCGCAAACCTGAATAGTATTTCGGTACACCGTATAGACTCAAAATATAACACTAAAACAGAATTGTTTTTAAGCAATTTATTATTAAATGGTATTAGCGCAACATTCCTGTTAAACGGTACTTATTACTGGCATATCCGGGCAACTAACGACGTTTATAGCGCGGCAACATTTCCACCAAACGCAAATTGGACTGCATGGTCACCTACCCGCAGTTTCACCGTTCATGCCGGCACACCCACTGTTGTTGCACCATATACAACCGCAAAACTCATCTCTGCTACACCACGTTTCCAATGGTCACCGGTGCGCGACGCTAGCACATACCAGTTATATATATCAACAAACGCTGATATGTCAAATCCAGTTTATCAGATAATAACAACTAATACTTATGTTGATTTTTCTACCCCGTTATATTATGCCGGCACTGCTCCTAACTTTACATATCAGGCTACACCTTTAACGACATCTACTATGGGACCATTAAGACTGGGTCAAACTTATTACTGGTATGTAAATGTCACAAATAGTGTAGCTCTTAACTCCGCGGTATATTCATTTACAACATTTGGGGGTGCCCCAACAACACTGGCACCCAGAAATAATGCCAGTATAACCAGTGTCCAACCCACTTTCTTATGGACATCAGTAAAAGGTGCGTCACAATATCGATTCATGTTAACTACAAATGCTGATGTTAACTTTGCCACCCCATTAGTTACTGTAACTGTTAATTCTGTTACAAATTATACTCTGACGGCAACACAGAAATTGATGATTGGTCGTACTTACAGATGGCGGGTACAGGCCTTAAACAGCAATACCCCAATAACTGACACCCAGTCACGTTCGACCGTTGTAATTTTTAATACATATTAAATTACCGACGCACATGATATCTGTGCAAATATCTCTGCTTTTACAGGTTTAACAAAATGTTAGTTTCATATCATACACATACACAATGGAGTGATGGCAACGCAGACGCGCAAACGATGTGGAACGCGGCTAAAAATGCAGGTTTATCTGAAATCGGCATATCTGACCATTATGTTTTAACCCCTGACGAAATTGAAGGCTGGTCAATGCCACTGGATTTTTTGCCGGAATATACTGAAACATTAACAGCATTAACTAAGAATAATTCTCCGACTAAACTTAAAATCGGCATCGAAGCAGATTATTTCCCACAAACAATCAACGCATTAAAACAAGAATTATTAAAATACAATTTCGATTATATCATCGGGTCTGTTCATATTCTTGATGGTTTTCATTTAGATGAATCTGCAGAAAAATGGGAAAACATATCACAGGGGCAAACAGATAATATCTGGAAAAATTATTATTTAGCAATAACAGAAATGGCAAAATCAAAGGTTTTTGATATTGTCGGTCATTTTGATTTATGCAAAAAATTCGCCTTTTATCCATCAATAGATTTAACACCGCAGATAAACAATGCTCTTGATGCTATCGCTAATGCGGGTATGACATTGGAGATAAATACC
>CAZNLA010000223.1:0-8623 GCA_964573385.1 uncultured bacterium | reverse complement strand
AACAATATTTAATTCCGGTGTTTTAAGATTCTGAGCATCTGTAATTACTTTCTTTTCGATTTTCTCAGAATCTGGTATAACCTGATTAACACTGGTAATATTTTCAGTTGACGCCGCAGTTGCTACAGTCGCAATACCAGGTTGAACCGCAGTATTAACTGACGCTTCCTGTTGCGGAATATCTGTGGTTAATGGATTTGCACCGTTATTGTCCAACGCGGTTACTGTTTTCTGCTCTGTATTTGCTATAACCGGCATTTTTTGCTGATTTGTATTAACAACAGATGGCATTACAGCATTAATTGTTGATGATGCAATAACTGCTTCCTGTATGTTTACAGTTAAATCAGCGTTTTCGTTTTCCGCGATTATCGGTTCCGGTGTAATATTATCAAATTTCGGCATCACTGTAGGTTGAGAAGCATTAACTACAGGTTGTGGTGTAACAACAGAAACAGATTCCTGAACATTGTTATTTACCTGTGGGTTAGTTGGCTTAACTGTATTTGTAACTTCAACCGGTGTTGCATTCTGCATATTATTTGTAACAACTGGCAGTGTAACCGTCGGTTGATCAATTTCTGTTATCGGATGAGCAGTATTAACAACAGGTTGTGGTGTAACAACAGGAACAGGTTCCTGGATATTGTTATTTACCTGTGGGATATTTGGCTTAACTGTATTACTAACTTCAACCGGTGCTACATTCTGCACGGTATTTGTAACAACTGGTTGAGGAACATTAATGACAGGTTGTGTGGTAACAGTAGCAACTGGTTCCTGAAGATTGTTATTTACCTGTTCGTTATTTGGCTTAACTGTATTTGTAACTTTAACTGGTGCTACATTCTGAACATTATTTGTAACAACTGGTTGTGAAACTTCTGTTATCAGTTGAGCAATATTAACGACAGGTTGTGTGGTAACAGTAGCAACTGGTTCCTGAAGATTGTTATTTACCTGTTCGTTATTTGGCTTAACTGTATTTGTAACTTTAACTGGTGCTACATTCTGCAGGTTATTTGTAACAACTGGTTGCGCAACTTCTGTTATCGGTTGAGCAATATTAACGACAGGTTGTGGTATAACAACAGGAATATTATTTATCTGTTTGTTTGTTGGCTGAACAGTAGTTGTAATTTCAACAGGTGTTGCGATTTGAACATTATTTGTAACAATATGTTGTGTAACCGTCGGTTGTGCAATTTCCGTTATTGGTTGAGCAGCATTAACTACAGGTTGTGTGGCAAAAGTAGGAACAGTTTCCTGTATATTGCTATTCACCGGTGGGTTAATAATTGGTTTGATTGTATTTAAGTTTTCAATCGAAGATGCAACTTTAATTGTCTCATCAACTGATGGTAAAATTTCCGGATTTAATGTTGTATTTTCGAAATTATTATTCTGTAATGGGATACTCACCTGATTTTCAGGTGATAACTCTGTCTTTGTAATTCCCTGGCTATTTACTGGTAACTGAGTTTGTTTGTTGCCAGTTGCGGTAATTACGATGGCTTCGATATTTTCCTTTGCATCAACTGCAGATTGCTGATTATTATTTAATGGCAATTGGGCATTATCTGGCTTTATATTTACCGGTGTTGTTGTTTCTGCTAAAGGATTAATTTCCAGATTCTGATTAGTTACCTTTATATCAGAAATAATCGGTTGTGTGCTGGTTGCTATATTTGCTGTTTTTGTTACCAGTGACTGAGATTTTAATGTATCAGTAATTACTGCTACTTCAGGTTGAGGTTTTGAAATAACAGGTGAATCCATTGTAATCTTCACTGGTACAATATTTTGTGCGTTTTGCTGATTATCGGAGATAATTGGTGTAACTGCAGGTTGCATTTTTGGAGTTGAAACTGTGATGTTTGGCTGTATGCTACCGGCAGTTACATCAACAACGTTTGTTGTTGGGTTATCTGTTGTTTTATTCACAGCCATCACTGTAATGTCTGCGATATCTATACTTTGACTTAAATCGTTAGTCGCTACAGATGTTGGCGTTTCTTTAATGGTATTTGAATTGTTATTTAACTTAGTTGTTACAACTGGTTTTGGATCCGCGATTATTGAATCTACAATGAAATTTTCAGATAGCTTAACAGCATTCTCTGTCGGCGTAATTGGTGTCGCATTATTGATGTGTTCGGTTTCAGTTTTATTTGTATTTACCGGGTTTATAATTTCTTTTTCATTAACATTAAGAACATTTGTTTTTTTGACATTTTGCGGTATGTTAACGTCGTTTTTTGTATAGTTATTCACTAATTCAGGGGTCAGGTTATTTGTAGAATTATCTTTAACAACCGGATTTGAATCAATTTTAACTGTTGACTGCATATTTACATGATTATTCCCGGTATTTACAGCAGTCTTAATGACTTCAGCAGTATTATTTTTTGGCTGTTGAATATTATTAACTACTGTAGCATTGGTATTATTGCTGTCTTCTGTAATTATATTGGTGGTTTGGTTATATTGCGCTTCGGTGGGCAGTACAGTTGATGGGTTACTGGCAACATTATCATTTGAATTGAAATTGCTATTTAACGGATGTGTGGTATTTTCAACGGATTCTATTAAACTTTGTTTTGGAATCTGTTGATTATTGTTTACGGTGTTAACTTCATTCTTTATTATTGGTGTTGCCAGGATATTATCTTCGGTTACCGGTATATTTGTGCTTTGCTGATTTTTTTGTACCGGTTGTAACTTTAATAATTCTGTTTCAATCCCGGGCAATAATGGCGTATTCGCTAAGGTACCAGGTGCAGATAATGTTACCGGGATATCAGAAGTTATGGTTTCTGCGATTATTACTGGTGATGACTTGGCAGGCGAAACGGGCAATTTAACAGTTGTATCAATAGCATTTACAGAAACTACATTTGCCAGGTTTATTACCGGCTTTAATGGTTCTTCTGCAGGTATCTGATTATCGGTAACTTCAGTTGTTGCCGGTATATTATTGTTTGTCGTATATGCGTTTAATGTTTTCGGTGTAACATTAAATTTTGATGTATTCTCAGGTATTCCGGCAGGGGAATTATTCATCGATTCCGCGGCATCAATATTACTGAAAATAACTTCTACTTTTTGCTCGTATTTTGAATTAGCATTTACAGGTTGCTGTTTATTTGCTGATGCATTACCTGTAGCAGTTGAAGGTTGATTATTGGAAAGTTGAACAGTTCCTTTATCATCAATGTTAAAAATTGAATTGCGCAATTTAATTTGTGATGAATCGCTAACAACCTGTATATTATCATTTGGTTTTGCGGACGATAAGTTCATTTCCCGCAATACCTGGCGTATTGTTGCTTTTATCTCGGTTCTTATCTCTTCATCGGGTCTGTTGTCAATAATGGTTTGCGGTGTAACTGGTTCTTCTGCTATATTGACACCTGCGATATTAATGCAGCTAATGGTGATATCAGCGTTGTTTTCCGCCGCCATCACCGGTGTTTTTTGTATGGTATTAATATCAACGTTAGCGTTATTGGTTTCATTTATTGTTGATGATGCTAACTGTGGTCCACCAGGATTATTGCTTTGTATTCGCAGGTTTAATGCTGTAATAACCGCTAAAGCTGCAAGTTTTTCCGCTGTTGCCTGGTTTATTACCGTTTTTTGACCTATTGTAGGCATAACAACAGATTGTGTTTGTAATGTTTCTGCTACGTTGTCTGTTGTAATGGTGCTTGTTGGGATAATATTGTTTTCAGTTATTGTAAGGTTTGTGGGTGCTGGTAAGTTGTTCTGTTGCAGCATGGTGGCGTTATTCGACAGATTTGAGTTATCCTGCAATACTTTTGCAAGAAGTGCATCAAATCCACTTCCATTCTTTCCGCCGATTAGAGCATCCTTGCCGACAGAACTAAAAAAATCGCTGTTTAAATTTATAGCAAAGTTTGTCATTTTTTAATCCTGTCAGCTCTAAACTTTTTAGCTGACATAAAACTTATCGCCACAAACTATGCTCAACTTAAGCAAAAACGGCAAAGATTATAATAAAATCTTTGCCGTTGATGGATTTATTCATTTTTTTGCGCGTTAAATATTTAATACTCTTTGTTTAATTCCTTCAAACATGCCATTGATATTGGATTTTACTAATTTGCCAATAATTGTCTTAATTAACGCGCCAATTAACGGAACATTAACATCGCAATCCATATTCATGGTCATTTTAGTACCACCATCTACTTCGGTAAATCCCCATACCCCGTCGTATTTTTCCCAATCGCCACTAACTGCGCGAAAAGTACATGTATGGGTAGCGTCATCCCAGATATCTTCTTCGCTCCATTTAAGTTTTCTGTTTAACTTTTCCGCTATGCCGACCCAATCGCTGATAAAACCTTTTTCGGTTCTTTCAACAATCACAACAGATTCAACATCCGGTAAAAATTCAGGAAATTTTTCAATATCTTTCGCTATGGCATACACTTTTTCCAACGGTGCAGGTATAATAATTTCGGTCATTACATTTGGCATTGCTTTCTCCCTGTCAATTATGTTAATTGTTTATAAAGATATTCTTTGCCGGGTAGCCATTTTCCTGCAGATAAACTTTGACAATATTAGATTTGAAAGGTAGACTATGATAACGGAAGCGAATAACAACCTGTGGAGTACTTTATTATGAAGTTCCGGCTTTTATTTAAATCATTAATATGTGGTGCTGTTATATGCATTTCTGCATTATCAACAACAGCAGCAACAGTATCAACACCTGTTGTTACCCCCGCCTTACCGGCACCTGTTCAGCCTGTAGCACCGTCTGTGATTACTTTGAGTAAGAAGATTGATGTTACCTGTCCCGTTGTCGAAGGTTTATGCAATGGGCAAATGGCAAATGTAAGTAATGGTACAATTGAAATGTTTTCGTTAGTGCCGGTTGACGATAAAAATTTAGTAGTAAATTTTGGATATGGAACAGTGCAATCACGCGAGAATATCGGTGAATTATTTTCATTCGCCGGTCGCAATTACATTCGCGAAGTAGCACCGGATGCCACTGTAAGATTATTATCAACTTACCAGACAATTCGCACACCACTAAGTGTAGGGTTGTATAACAGTAGTGTAATTAGTCCACGGGTATTCCGTGTTAATTATTCAAACCCGGTTTTGTTACAGGCACTCATGAATAAGGCTGTTCAGGATATTAAAGAGCCTGTAATGGTACTGGGGTGGGTAGATATGCCGGAAATGAATGGTGAAGCGTTAAAGAAAGCGCCAATTGACGGCGTTTCATTAAATGGTGATAAGCGAAGCGAATATATAGAATCAGTTTCCGGGCAAAATATGCGCGTTATATTTTCTGCATTGGCAGTACCTGCAAAAGCAATACAATCTATTTCTTCCGCGTTATTTTTGGATAAAATCTTCAGTATTAATCCGACATTGAAAAATAATGTAGATCAGCCAAATACTGTAATTTTTGCAAAAGCCGCAATTACTGAAGACCAGATACCGGATAATTACAATACCAGTCCATTGGTATTGGCAAAATTAAACTCAGCCAATGTCAAAGATATTTGCACCTTGTTGCCTACAAGTACAATCAGCAAAGGTATTCTTATTTTCTACCAGCCAAAATTAAAAGTACTTGCGCCGATGAAAAAAAGATAATCAGTACGTAAAAATACAAATTAATTTTTCTAAACACCCGGAATAATTTCCGGGTGTTTGGGTTTAATTAACTGATAAAAGTTTAAATTTTTTGTAAAAAACTGTAATTTTGGGGTTGCGGATGAAATAGTCTTGTGGTAACCTTTGGCCGTAGATAGGGGTTCTTGGGGAGTTTGGGCTTATGACCAGGATGCAGTTTATTTTACACTTGGTGCGTCCTCATAAGGGACGTTTAACGGCAGCGATTTTCTTAACATGTTTGGCGTCAGTGGTTGCGCTTCTTCCACCACTGGCGATGCGGCATCTGATTAACGATGTTGCGATTCCTGCGCAAAAGAACTTCACATTATGGCAGCAGTTGCCTCTGGCAATTGCGTTCATCGTTTCAATTCCTATCATAAACGGTTTGTTCAATGCTTTCATGCGCATATTTATCGGTGCTATTGGACAACGGTTGATTGTAGATTTACGCACAAATTTTTATCGTCATATTCTTGATTTGTCATTGCGTTTTCACGGGGAACGCGGTAGTGGCTTTGTCATGAATCGGCTGATGGGTGACATCAGCATGGTGCAGAATTTAGTTACCGGTGAAACCCTGGGTATTCTCAGCTCATTTGTGGCATTAACCTTTTCAATTGCAATGGCATTTACTCTGCAATGGCGTCTGGCTCCAATTTTAATAATTATTATCATACTGTATGTTTTTAATTATCGAATGATTTCCAATAAAATCCGTCAGGCAAATCTTGACTTGCGTGAAGTGATGGATGTATTAACGGGTAAATTGCAGGAACGGTTGGCGGGGGTACGTCTGGTAAAAACATATTGCCGGGAAAGGGACGAAACCGGTGATTTTTTAAGCAGTACCAACCGTGCTTTGGAACATAGTTTTCGCGGTGAAATGTTAACAGTATATTTATCCACCTCAGCACGATTAATAAGTGGGGTAGGGGCTACCTGTATATGGGCTGGATGCGCTTGGTTTGTTGTACATGGTACTATGCAATATGGTGATCTGTATGCGATGAATATGTATGTATGGCAGGCTATTCACCCGGCAGTGAGCATGACTATGGTTGCCGGCGCGATAACCCAGGCAATGGTGAGTATAGATAGAATTATTGAAATATTGGAACATAAACCGGATGTGGTGGAAAAACAGGATGCTATTGATTTGCCGGAATGCCGGGGTGAATTGGCGCTGGAAAAGATACATTTTTCATACAAAGAAGATGAACCATTATTCCGTGGATTATCGCATACCTTACCGGCGGGGAAAATGACAGCACTGGTGGGGCATACCGGTTGTGGCAAGACGACTATAACTTCTTTGTTGTTGCGTTTATGGGATGTACAACAAGGTAAAGTGACACTTGACGGATATGATGTGCGGGATTTAACCATTCGCTCATTACGTCGTCACACCGGGGTTGTACCGCAGGAACCGATAATATTTGAAGGGACAGTTTTTGATAATATCGCCTATGCCATGCCGGAAGCTACGCTTGAGCAGGTGACAGAGGCGGCGGAAGCAGCACAGATTCACGATGTAATCATGGCATTGCCGGATGGATATGACACTATTTTAGGCAAAGAAGGTTCAAAGTTATCCGTCGGTGAGAAACAACGGGTGGCTATTGCCCGTGCGATAGTGCGTAAACCTGCGGTATTAATTTTAGATGAAGCAACATCATCACTGGATAGCGAGTCAGAGTTGCTGTTGCAGAAAGCGATGCTGAATGTTTTAAAAGGACGTACCAGTGTGGTTGTCGCCCACCGCTTAAGCACAATTGTTGAGGCAGACGAGATATTGGTGATGGATAAGGGAGAGATAATAGAGCAGGGAAGACACGATGAATTAATGGAGATTGAGGATGGTTATTATCACCGGTTGTATGATGAGTTAAGCGGTAAGACTGCAAAAGGAGGTGTGGCATGAGCCAGAAACCGAATTTGCAGCAACGGCGATTAGAGATGATATTGGAAATGTACCGTGACCGCGAACCGCGACCGGGCACGGAACTGCGGCAGTTTATGCGGTTGTGGCGCGAATATATTTATCCGCACCGTCTGCGCTTAATGTATGCAATGCTGATGAATACCATAAACTCACTGATGGTATTCGTATACCAGTATATAGCCAGTCAAATGGTGGATTGGGTCTGTAACGGTGGCAAAGGAATACCGAAAGACCAGATACCTGAACATTTACGGCGATTGGGCATTGTATTTTTCTTTAATGCCTTTAGCCATGTGCCGGAAGTGTTATCCGCATGGCAGGCGCGGTATTCTATTACAAAAATTGGGCAACGAATTGTATTTGAATTGCGCCGGCATTTGCATGAAAGATTACAACGACTGCCATTGTCATTTTTTGACCGTACCCAGACAGGACGTTTGTTAAGTATAGTATTGGATGACGTTGGCACTATTCAGGGGTCAATCGGTGGTATTGTCGTTAATTTCACACAATTCACATTGCAAATATTGATAGGTATCACCATTTTACTATCGTTAAACGCGAAGATGGGTATCATGGCGCTTATTGCTATACCGCTTTATGTGGTAAATTTCCGCTATTTCCGTCCCAAAATCCGCGAGGGAAATATCACCGCGCGCCGCGCGAATACTGCCATTTATAATCGTGTGGAAGAACGTGTAAGCGCCATTAAAACGGTTAAAGTATTCGGTCGCGAAATGGCAGAGGTGCGCAACTTCGCGGTGGCAGCAAATAATCTGGCGCGACTGACCATGTATATCTTGCGTAATCAAAGTTGGCAGACAGTTTTCGCCACTGCTATAAGTGGTATAACCACCGGACTAATTATGTATTTAGGCATGGTTTCTCTGCAAGCAGGCACCATGACTATGGGAACTGTTATATGGTTTTACAGTTGCGCCGTTAACCTGTTTGCGCCGGCAGTTGCGTTAAGCGACCTGGAGGCAATGGAAATGCCGCGTATTAACGTGGTTA
>CAZNLA010000222.1:0-8689 GCA_964573385.1 uncultured bacterium | reverse complement strand
TGCCAGATCCGCTACTGATAACCATTCTTACTGTTCTGCCCGCTTTTACTACTCTACCTGCAGGCGGGATAGTACGGATAACTTTACCCTCGCCGATGTCATCGCTGTATACGGTTGCCGGGTCAGTTATGGCGTTTAATTGCATATTTGTAAGGGCAATGCGGGCATCAGATTCGGAAGCACCAATAAGGTCAGGAATGGTAGTGTCGTTTCGTGGTATAGAGCGAACCCAGAAAATGAAGGCAAAAATTGTCACCGCTGAAATCAGCAGGATGGCTATTATAGGTGTCATACAACTGACTAACGGATGTGGTCCGGTATTTATTTTGTTTTCTCGTTTAGGTTTATCCTGCATATATGTGGATTATTAATCCTTACAGAACTGTATTTTAGATTTTTTATCAATGTTAGAACTTTCGCTTAGCAAGCAGACATTTCAATTAGTCGTATATGTCTCTTTTTATAGAGCATACCACTCTAAGCGAAAGTTCAGTATATATTTTAATGCAATTAAATATCCAGGTTCTTTACTTCCTGCGCGTATTGGGTAATGAAATCGCGGCGTGGTGCCACTGCGTCACCCATTAATACGCTAAAAATTTCATCTGCTTTCACCGCATCTTCCAAATCTACCCGTAATAATCTGCGGGTTTTTGGGTCCATGGCGGTTTCCGCTAATTCTTCCGCATCCATTTCACCCAGACCTTTATAACGCATAACCTGTACGCCGCGTTTACTGGTTAATCCAGACATAATCTCTTCAAGTTCTTTTTCGTTCATGGCATATCTTGTATCTTTGCCCTGTTTAACCCCAAATAATGGTGGTTGGGCGATATAGATATGACCATGTTCAACCAGTGGCAACATATATCGGAAAAATAAAGTCAGCAACAAGGTGCGGATGTGCGCGCCGTCAACGTCCGCGTCGGTCATGATGATAATGCGATTATAACGTAATTTGTCCAGATTAAAGGTGTCAGACTGCTGTTCTTCAAGATCGTTTTCAGCGTTAGGGTCACCACCGGAACCGGTAGAGATACCCACACCAATAGCTCTGATCATATTGGCTATTTCCTGGTTGCTAAGGATTCTGTCTAATCTGGCGCGTTCAACATTTAATACAACACCACGCAAAGGCATAACAGCCTGGAACTTACTATTGCGTGCTTTCTTTGCGGAACCACCTGCGGAATCACCCTCGACCAAAAATATTTCACACTCAGATGCATCTTTGCTGTGACAGTCAGATAATTTACCTGGCAATCCGGAACCTTCCAGTGCGGATTTGCGTTCCAAATCTATCGCTTTTCTGGCTGCGGCACGTGCGCGGGCCGCGGTTAATGCTTTTTCAATAACTTTACGGGCAACTGCCGGGTTTTCTTCCAGAAAGTCAGACATTGCTTCGCCAACTACGGAATTAACGATACCGTCAATTTCCGGGTTGCGCAGTTTAACTTTAGTCTGTGATTCAAATAATGGATTGGGTAATTTAACGGATAAAACTGCTGTTAAACCTTCGCGAACGTCATCACCTGTAAAGTTGGGGTCTTTCTCTTTCAGGAAACCAGCCTTTCTTGAGTACGAGTTCAATACCCGGGTAAGGGCTGTACGGAAACCGGATACATGTGTTCCGCCGTCCATGGTATGGATATTGTTGGCGTAGGCGAATAATGTTTCCTGGAATCCCTCGTTATACTGCATTGCAATTTCAACAATTACATCGTCACGTTCGCGGGTGCAATATACCGGGGTATGTACAGGGTCTTTAAGGGCATTTAATTTTTCTACAAATTGTACAATACCACCGGTGAAATGGAATATTTCGCTGACACCGGTCATGGCATTCTTATATTTAATCCGGACATTTTTGTTTAAATATGCTAACTCACGCAGGCGACCGGTAACGGTTTCTTCGTGAAAATGTATTTCAGTGCCGAATACTTCCTGGTCTGGTTTGTAAGTTACTTTAGTTCCGTTTTTATCTGTCGGGCCAATTGTTCTTATTTCACCTACAGGCGCGCCTTGTTCAAACTTTAACAGATAATGTTCGTTATCACGGTAAACTTCAGCAATCAGGTATTCAGATAAAGCGTTTACACAACTTACACCAACACCATGCAGACCACCGGAAACTTTATATCCGCCACTGCCGAACTTACCACCTGCGTGTAAAACAGTCATTACGACTTCCAATGTGCTACGCCCCTCAATAGGGTGAATACCCACTGGAATACCGCGGCCATTGTCTTCAATTGATAATACATCATCACCTTCTAAGGTAACGGTAATATCGGTACAATAACCGGCCATCGCTTCGTCGATAGCATTGTCGATTACTTCATTAAATAGTTGATGAAAACCTTTGACGTCTGTATCGCCAATATACATACCGGGGCGCATTCGCACCGCTTCTAAACCTTTTAAAACTTGAATGTTTTCTTCATTATAATGAAGATTGCTCGTTGCATCAGTCACGCCATTCCTCCGGTGTTTTATCTAATTTTTTTTCTTGTAACCTGACGTATTATACTACATTTATGGTCAACAAGTCCAATTTTATTTATATATTGTGTATTTGATTTTTTTTAATTTAAAAAGTTACTTTTAAAATCATTATTTTTTTTGCTTACTTGAAAAAAAAATAAAAAAAGTTTAAAAAGGTGTTGATTATATTAGCGGTTTTCGCTATAATTGTAAAAAAATGTTTTTTGTTTCATATTGATTTAATGTGTAATTTATTAAACTGAGTATTTGAATAGAACATTTTTCACTTTTTTATATATCGATGGGATAATCCTATCTTGTTACATTTTCTGTTAAGACAGCATGTGAAAGGTCTGTTTGAATATAATCTTTCCATACCGGAAATTGGAAAGTTGATACAGATAAATCAATGTTGTTAATTATTTGTAGAGAGTATGTCATGATTGAAAATGATACATTATTACTAAAAAATGCTTTGCTTAATATTGATTATATAACTGCGCGTAAAATATTGCATGAATTACGTTCTGGTTATTCGTCATTAGAGATAGTTGAAAAAGTTATGACACCGGTGCTTGAGGATATCGGTTCAGGATGGGAAGAAGGGTCAATCTCATTATCGCAGGTTTACATGAGTGGATGCATGTGTGAAGAATTGGTGGATGAGATTTTACCGGTTTCAGATATTACAGAACTTACTTCTGTTCCCGTAGCACTTGCGACATTGGAAGATTATCATCTTTTAGGTTCTCGAATTGTATATTCCATAATGCGTGCTGCAGGTATTCCGTTGCATAATTATGGCAGAATGACAATAAAATCGCTGGTTGAAAAAGTTCGCGAAGATAATATAAAAATCCTGTTGATTTCGGTATTAATGATACCTTCTGCGTTGCATGTCAGAGAATTGCGGGAAAGCCTGTTTGATGAAGGGATAAATGTAAAAATTGTTGTTGGTGGCGCGCCATTTCGATTGGATAAAACCTTATGGACAGAAGTCGGTGCAGACGCAATGGGATGTACCGCATCTGATGCGTTAAAAATAGCTCGCAGATTAATCAGGGAGTTGGAATAATGTCAGAAATAACCATGACTCCTATGCAGAGAATTATTACTACGCTTAATCATAAAGAACCAGACCGTGTGCCATTTTTATTGCCAACATTTTTACATGGCGCAAAAGAGTTAGGGTTATCAGTAAAAGAATATTTTTCGAAGGTTGAATATATTACTGAGGGCATTCTGCGTTTACATAATCGTTACCGTCCCGATGCATATTTCGGTTTTTTATATGCGGCGATTGAAATAGAGGCATGGGGTGGGGAAGTAGTTTTTTATGATGAAGGACCACCCAACTCCGGACAACCGATCATAAATGATATTGACAGTATAATGTCGCTTAAACCTCCTGCTATATCTTATAGTGGCAGCCTGCAAAAAGTATTACAAATTATAAGGGTATTGAAAGAACATGGTGGTGATGAGACACCGGTATTAGGTATTGTTGTTTCTCCTTTTTCTTTGCCTGCTATGCAAATGGGATTTGAAAGTTATCTGAAATTAATTTATCGTAATCCTGAAATATTTGAACGATTGATGCAAATAAATGAAGAGTTTTGTGTTAATTGGGCTAATGCGCAAGTATCTGCCGGTGCGACTGCAATTATATATTTAGACCCGGTATCCACCACTACTATTATCCCACGGGATTTATACCTTACCACCGGATACAAAATTGCCCGGAACGTTATAAAAAAAAAAAACGCTCCGGTTGTAACTGCTATGGCATCCGGGCGATGTATACCTATATTGGATGACGTGATTCAAACCGGTACAACAGGTATCTCGATAAGTTCAATTGAAGATTTAGCGGAGATAAAGCGAAAATGCAAGAATAGAATTACAGTTTTGGGTAATTTAAATGCGCTTGAAATGCGTAATTGGACTAATAATGATGCTGAAATTCAGGTAAAAAAGGCAATATCCGCTGCCGGCATTGGTGGTGGTTTTATATTATCGGATAATCATGGTGAAATACCATGGCAAGTACATGATGAAACATTGATGGCGATAAGTGACGCGGTATATAAGTGGGGTAAATACCCGTTGAAATGGGTGGAATAAGATGACTGATAAATTGAAGATTATTATATGTGATAATATTATCAATGAAGCAAAAGCAATCGTCGCTTCTGAAAATCATGATGATGTAATTATTTCTTCACATATCCCTGTTTGTTTGTTGCCTTCGGAAAAATCGCAGACAGCATATAATAAATATTTACAGAAAGATTTGAATACCGTATATATGACCCCATGTTTTATAAATTTAATGCCTGATGAATCAAAGGCAGATTTACAGGACAATTCGATGTGCCTGACATTAATTGCCGGTAAGAAATATATAGAACATTTAATTAGTGAAGGGAGTTATATATTATCACCAGGTTGGCTTAAAAATTGGCGAAATTATCTAAAATCATGGGGTTTTGATCAGGCTACTGCGCAAAGATTCTTTAATGAATGCGCCGGTAAATTAACATTACTTGATACAGGTGTAATTCCTGACTCAGCAGATACTTTAAAAGAAATGGGTGAATACCTTGATCTGCCTGTGCAGTTAATTCCGGTAGGTTTAGACCACTTCCGATTAATGTTTAATAATGTTGTACAAACCTGGCGTTTAACAAAAGTAAGTAAAAAATATTCTGATGAAAATAAACTTGTTAATCGCAAATTAGCTGATTACGCCATGTCGATTAACTTAATGTCAAAATTAGCCAGTAGACGTAACGAAACTGATACAATAAATGCGATATTTGAAATTTTTACAATGTTGTTTGGGGCAGATAAAGTTTATTATGTGCAATTTAAAGAGGATGTTGTCAGTGATATACTATCAAACCATTCTGATGGTATTGATGAAAATGAAATTTTAAATTGGATAGCATCGATGGTTGATAATGATTATGTAATTAAAGAAAAAGGATTTGCTGTTAGGGTTAAAAATGATAATCATATAGCGGGTTTTGTAATTGCTGATGAAATAGTGATGCCACAATATATTAACGAATATGTAAATATGGCGGTAGGGATTACACCATTATGCAGTCTGGTATTACATAATGTGAAGATGGTGAATGAACGATTAAACCTGGAAGCTATTATTCAGCATAATCAGAAATTAGATTCAGTTGGGTCATTGGCAAACGGAATTGCCCATGAAATAAATAACCCTATAAATGGTGTTATGAATTACGCGCAATTAATTTATGACAGAATAGGTAAAGAAGACGAGTTAAGCATTTATGCTGCTGAAATAATAAATGAGACTGAACGGGTGACAAAAATAGTAAGAAATCTGTTGGATTATTCACACAAAGATAATCGTAAACAAACACCTGTTAGTGTTAATGAAATCATTTCTGATACATTATCATTAATGACAAATATTCTGGTGAAAGAATACATTATATTAAAAGTAGATCCACCTGAAGATTTACCTATGGTATTGTGTAATAAACAACATATTCAACAGGTTTTAATTAATCTCATGACAAACTCGCGTGATGCCTTAAACCACAGATATCCGTCATATGACGATAATAAATGGTTAATGATAAGTGTAAACGCAATATCCAAAAACCAGCAAAAGTTTATTGAAATAGTGGTGGAAGATTCCGGTTCGGGTATTAAAGATGAAATTAAAGATCGGGTATTTGATCCATTTTTCACAACCAAATCACGCGCAAGCCATGCTGGTTTAGGGCTATTTATCAGTCGTAGTCTGATACTGGAAAATTATGGGGAATTATTCTTTTATAGTGAACCTGGCGTTACGACAAAATTCTTTATTTATTTACCGGTTGCTGCTGATTAAATAATTTTATCTTTTTTCTACAATCTTTCTTATGGGCAATCCACGGTGATTGCCCTATTTTTAAACCTTGTCTGCAAACTTCTCCATTGCAATCCATATTGACATATCACCTGTATACAAATACTATTCATGCGGATACCATAAGTTGGAGTAGATTTAAAGATGTCAAATAAAAATGTTCGATATGACTCGCAGTCGTTTATTGTTAATGATGAACGGGTGATGCTGATAAGTGGAGAGATGCATTACGCGCGTTCCCCACGTGATTTGTGGCCTGCTTTACTTGACCGCAGTATTGAATGTGGGGTTAATTGTATTGCTTCGTATATATTCTGGAATTTTCATGAACCGAAGAAAGATGTCTATGATTTTTCCGGTGACCGGGATTTGGGATATTTTTTACAGTTATGTGCGGAACGCGGATTATATGTAGTTTTACGTGCAGGCCCATATTGTTGCGCGGAATGGAATTTTGGTGGTTACCCACCTTATTTAATTGATGAACCGGGAATTACCATCCGTACTTATAATGCGCCTTATATGCAAAGGGTTGAAAAATATTTCGAGCAATTAACAGCAGTAATCAGGCCGCATCTTGCCACAAATGGTGGCACGGTTATTTTGGTACAGGTAGAGAATGAATATGCCAATGTTGCTAAAAGATATGGTGACGACGGACAACGATACCTGGCATGGATGGCAGACCTGGCGATTAATATGGGGATGGATGTACCTATTATCATGTGCGAAGGCGGTACAGATACCGCGGTGGATACGGTAAACGGATTTTCAATTTCTGATAAACGTCTTGCGGATTTTCGTAATGAACACCCGGAAATGCCAATTGCCTGGACTGAATTTTGGCCGGCATGGTATGACACCTGGGGTTTCCAACGACATTACCGCGACCCGCGTAATATGGCACGCCACCTCTTACGATTTATAGCCCGGGGTGGGTCCGGGTGGAATTATTATATGTGGCATGGCGGAACTAATTTCGGTCGCAACAGTATGTATTTGCAGGCTACTGATTACGGTTTTGACGCACCCCTGGATGAATTTGGCCGGATATCCCTGAAAGGTGCTTACCTTTCACATTTACACCACGTTTTACTCGATAACCAGCAATTTATTTTATCAGGTGCATGCCATACCGTAAAAATTGATGATGATTCTGAAGAGATATCATGGAATCTTGATAGCAGTAACTTAATGTTGCGATTAACCGCAACCTCATATATTTTATCTGTTGATGGCAAGGTGATATTTGACACAGAAGTTGATTATAATGAAGTGAAACAACAATATGCCTCACCTGCGTGGCAACCAATAATTCCAATGCAAAATTGGCTGAAACATCCGGAACCTTTGCCACAAGACAGATCAGACGCAATTATTGCGGAGCATCCTGTTGAACAGTTATCGCTTACCCATGATGATAGCGATTACTGTTGGTACAGTACCACCGTGACAGTGGATACCGATGGCGTAATATCTTTACTGATTCCATATGGTGGTGATATGTTTTATATCTATATTGACGGTGAATTAATAAAAACATCGCAACCACCATTTATTGAAAACCGGGGTTCAACAATGCCGGGTGGCAGTGGTAAGGTGGCAAACGAACTGGAAACATTGATGACAGAAGGTTTTCGTCATGAGTTTAAACTGGATATGACTGCCGGCAGTCACAGGTTGGATATTCTCGCCTGTGCCCTGGGATTAATAAAAGGTGACTGGCAAATTGCCGGTCCGATGAATACCGAGAAAAAGGGGATATGGCAACCAGTATCAGTTGATGGTAAAGAAGTTTCTGGTTGGGAAATGCGACCATTTTTGCATGGTGAAACAGTTTGTGTGAATGATTGGGTTCCGGTTACTGATAAAACTCAAACATGCACCTGGTACCAGACTGATTTTAGTTTATCATCAGAGTTACTGAATAATGACAATGATTTCCGCATTGATATGACGGGTATGGGCAAGGGGAAACTTTTTGTTAATGGTCATGCTTTGGGACGGTACTGGTTGATTATCGGCGATGGATATGGCCCGGATGGCACATGGCTAGACCGTGAACAGGAAGGGATGTATCTGGGTCCGGAAAACGAACCTACCCAAAGATATTATCATGTACCGAAATGCTGGTTAAAAACAGAAAATAAAATTGTTATATTTGAAGAACAGCAATGCGCACCAACGCAAATTGTTATTGAATCCAGAAATTACTAAAGAAATTGCAAAACCTAAATATTTAACCACGAAATACACGAAATACACGAAAAGATGATTATCTTTTCGTGTATTTTGTTTAATATTTTT
>CAZNLA010000221.1:0-8695 GCA_964573385.1 uncultured bacterium | reverse complement strand
TAGTTATTACCACCGCTATTAATATCCTTGAAGAAAAACTAAAAGAAGATGGCATAAAAGGTGAAATAGTTGGCAGGCCAAAACATTTTTATTCTATATATAACAAAATAAAATTCCAGGGTGTAGATTTTGACCATATCCTGGATTTGGAAGCGATACGGGTTATTCTGGATTCGGAAAGAGATTGTTATTCGGTTTTGGGGATAGTGCATAGTTTATGGACACAGTTGCCGGGAATGTTTTCTGACTATATAAACATGCCTAAACCTAACGGTTATCAATCACTACACACCAAAGTAATGGGTCCGCATAACCACCCGATGGAAGTGCAAATACGTACCAGAAATATGCATCGGACAGCAGAGGTTGGTGTTGCAGCCCATTGGCATTACAAAGAGGGTGGTACACATAACGCCAACCTTGATGATAAAATAGCATGGGTACGTGACCTGCTGAAACAGCATGCCGACGCCAAGGATAACGTGGATTGGCTGGAATCACTTAAAGTTGAACTGTTTAAAGATGAAGTATTCGTTTTTACCCCTAACCGCGATGTAATCGACTTGCCCACCGACTCAACCCCGGTAGACTTCGCGTACCGTATTCACACAAACCTGGGCATGCGTTGTAGCGGAGCAAGGGTAAACGGAAAAATGGTGCCGTTGGATTATAAATTTAAAAATGGCGACGTAGTTGAAATTATAACCCGGTCAAACCAGATACCAAACCAGGATTGGCTGGATTTTGCGGTGACCAGTCGCGCCCGTAGCAAGATAAAACAGTTTTTACGTAAAGAACACCGCGAAGAACATATACAACGTGGCCGCATGGCATTAGAAGCAGCATGCCGACGCCAGGGACTAAAAACAGAAGAAATATTAAAACCAGAAAAATTAAATACCCTGATAGATAAAATTACTATTCACGATATTGACGAATTATATGCACGGGTAGGATATGGCGAATTAACTGCCGAAGGTGTAATAAACCGACTGCGGGATATTACACCGCGCAAAACCAGTGGCGAAATAGTATTGACCGAAGGCGAAATTCCAACCCAGGATGTTATCCCTGTACATGTGCCCAGCACAGGTATAGACGGTATTCTTTTCCGTTTATCGCGTTGTTGCCAACCAATACCCGGTGACGCAATTGTTGGTTATGTTACCCGGGGCAGGGGAATAACAATACACCGCATGGACTGTCCAAACGCGATAGGATATGGAGAAGACCCGGAGGAAGCACCAAGGCTGACAGTTTTGGACTGGGAAGATAACGGCCAGGGAATTTTCCAGGCAGAAATTATAATTTCTGCCCGGGATGTAATAGGCCTGATAGCACAAATCACCAGTATTCTCGCAGGATTAAAAGTGAATATCAGGACAGCACGCACATCATCCAACTTCCGCCAATCCATAGCGTCATTAAATATGCAAATTGATACCACCGGTTGCAAACATATAGAAGAAGTTATGCGACAAATCCGCGCGAACAGCAATGTAATTGAAGTATACAGAAAAATAAGTTCAATCAAAAAAAGAACTAAAAGCAAGTAGAAAATTGCAAATTGCAAATTGTAAATTAATTAAAAATTGCAACAGACTCTTGCAAAACCTGTCTGAATTGTACGGAATGCCGTCCCCGGCATTCCGTACAGAAAAAATAGAAATAATTGGGTTTTGCAATTGTCTCGCAAAATTAAAAATTAATTTCAAGACCTATTTTTTTAATGCTTATATTGCAGTTTTGTGGTTGGGGTGATTATATAATTTTTATGTTTTGAAATTACCTGTAAAAATTGCAAAATTAATTTCGATTCACCACAAAAGAACAGATAGAACGCAAAGAAAATTGCAAACTAATTACAAAAATCCCTCAGTGTATCTCTGTGTCTCCTCTGTGTATCTCTGTGTAACACCATAAAAAATTCGTAATTATTAATTCGTAATTATTAAAACAGGTTTCCTTGTTGGCAATCCCTCACTGGTTTAAATGAATAGCGGTGGTATTTGCAGGGGCCATATTTTTTTAGTGCCTGCAAATGTTCAGGGGTGGGGTATCCTTTGTGGCCGGCAAAACCGTATTGTGGATATTCGGCATCTAACTCGACCATTATTTTATCCCGGGTAACCTTGGCGATAATTGATGCTGCGGCGATACTGGCAGACAATGAATCTCCTTTTATAATATTACGGGCGGGGAAGGGAGAATCCGGTATAGCTAGTCCATCTATTAAAACCATGTGCGGACTGGGGGTTAACGCGGACATTGACTGGCGCATACCTATATGGGTGGCGCGCAGGATATTCACCTTATCTATTTGTTGCGCACTGATAATCTGCACATCCCAGGCAATGGCGGTATCCTTAATTTCATCAATTAATCTTTCACGATCTGCCTCTGACACTTGTTTGGAATCATTTAATCCGAATAATTTACATTCAAACGGTAAAATTACTGCCGCGACAGTCACCGGTCCTGCCAAAGGACCACGTCCTGCTTCATCTATGCCGGCAATTAATGTAAAACCATCACCCATTGCAACGCGTTCATATTTCCAGGTATCAACCACTGTCATCTGCCACTTCTTTCATTTTTTTATTAATATTATCAAATTAATGGCTGGCATGGGTATCCTCCTCTTGCATTGTATAGATTATTTTGCTATTATTTCTTTCGCACGCATGTAATTTGCGTTTTGGAGCATAAAATGAGCATCCTTTTGACAATTTTGGTAATCGTATTGGTGATAGTATCCATACTTCTCACCCTGATCATCGCTATCCAGACAACGAAAAGCGAACAGGGCGGCGCAGGTATGGGTTGGGGCACCATCGGTGGTCAGGCAACTTCCAGCATTAAAAAGTTTGGTTTGGAAGCTAAACTCGGCCGAATTACCACTATCTTAGCAGTTGCTTTCATCAGCCTGTCTTTTCTTGTTGCTATTATAGACGCGCAAGTACGACACGGTATAAAATAATAATTTAATAAGCGTTTGCCCGGGTGGCGAAATTGGCAGACGCGCCAGGTTGAGGGCCTGGTTCCCGTTAAGGGAGTGCGAGTTCAAATCTCGCCCCGGGCACCATTTTTTAAAGGACGGTATTTTACCGTCCTTTTTTTGTTGGTTTCAGGTCACTTCGACAGACTCAGTGACCTTAAGTGAAAGTCCTTTTAAATTAATTATTATATCTTACAGGCTTTTGCAACACCCAATTATTTATATTTATTCTGTACGGAATGCCGTCCCCGGCATTCCGTACAATTCAGGCAGGTTTTGCAATTGCCTCCTTAAACAACTCCATATTTTATCTTTAATTCATCCCTGCATTTATACCTAACACAAATAAATTGGACAAGTATGTAATTTCCATCATCAATTAAATCTATTACGTTTTGTTCCATTCGTCATTGCGGTGACAGTATTTTAAGCACGGGTACAGGCAAGAATACTGTGTTTCTACTTGAATGTGAATTTATTGTTAATTACAGTATTCAAGTTCAGTACTGAGTTTATCGAAGTGCAGTCCCCTTCGTTGATCATTTATCAATATTATTTAGAAATTATCTCATTTTATTAAAGAATAAATTTTGTCTGACGAAACTGAGTCGTTACCCCCATTTGTGCCTATTGACAACCACATAACTTAATTGTAGAATATTTCCATGTTAGATAATACTTGTACAGATACATGTATACCTGTTTATCAGGTGTTGGCGAATCGTATACGGGAATCAGTTTTGTCCGGTGGTTATGCACCCGGGCAGTTAATCGGTACCGAACTTGATTTAGCGCGACAGGAAAATGTTGCCAGGATGACTATTCGCCGGGCAATTGAATTATTAGTGAATGAAGGATTAATAATACGTCGACCGGGGAAGGGTGTATACGTACGCGAACAAAACGTTGTCACCAGAACAATTCACGTTGTCGCCGGTAATCTCAGTTGGGAACCATCATTGCAAATATCACGCGGGACCCAGTCTGTTGCCGGGTCACTGGGCATACAGGTGCAGTTATATGACGCTTATGGTGATATAGACCGCGACCTTGCCATGCTTCGGCAGTTACCTGATTCACCGGTTGATGGCGCAGTGGTATTGTCATTACATAATTCAACTTTTTCTGAAGTGCTTTATAAATTAAAATCAGATGATTTTCCATTTATTCTGGTTGATCATCAGATTGAAGGTATCGATATATCCTCGGTAACGGCAGACAATTACGATGGTGGTTATCAGGTAGGACAGGAATTTATAAAACTTGGCCATAAACGCATAGGGTTTATCGGTGACATTGCTACCACCACCGTCCGCGACCGATTAGCAGGAATGCGCGACGCGATAGCGGATGCCAGTATGCCATTTGACAGATCGTTAATATATGAATTAAAAACCGAACCACTTGGTGATTGGTCAGAAGAAATTGATCGGTGCACCCGGGAAATTATGAGTCGCAATGACCGCCCAACTGCAATATTTTTCAGTTGTGATGCTGTTGCCCGAACTGCCTACCGGACATTTAACCGAATGGGTATCCGCATTCCCCAGGATATAAGTGTCATTGGTTTTGATGACGACCCACTGGCAGAATGGTTAACTCCTACGCTAACTACTGTACGTCAACCATTTTTCGCCATCGGTGAAGCGGCAATGAACCTGCTTGGCCAACGAATTATTGACCCGAAAGCACCGGCACAACACCATGTTCTGCCGGTAACATTAATATCCAGAGAATCCGCGATACAAATTGACAGTTGTATTGACAATAAATAAAAAAGTTCTGCTAAAGGTCACTTCGACAAGCTCAGTGACCGGTCGCTAAGCGTGTCGAAGCGACCATTTTTAAAGCAGATTATTTTAAACAATAGTTAAATGAGGGGGTTTAGAATGAAAACTAAACAAGGGTTTACGTTAATTGAATTATTGGTCGTAATAGCCATTATTGCTATTTTGGCTGCAATTCTGTTTCCGGTTTTTGCGCGGGCACGTGAAAAAGCCCGGCAAAGCACATGCACCAGCAATCAGAGACAGATTGCCGCATCTGCAATGATGTATGTACAGGACCACGAAGAAACATTTCCGACATCCGCGACATTCTGGCAAGGGGTAAGTGTGGACCCGGGTGTTCTGGTTTGTCCGTCAAAAGGTAAAAATGTACCTAATGGATATTGCGCCATCGCATCAGTAATGGGTAAAGGACTTGGCGATTTTAACGATCCCTCTACCCGTGCTATTACCGTTGATGGCCCGTCAGTCTCTCTTGATACCTGGACAACCGCGCCTATCCCAAATATTGCCAATTGGACCTGCGATTATGATATCGGCATTCCGGTTCCATGATAGCAAGTTTTATGGATGGACATGTAGCAAGTTCAAAAAAACTGTTAGGTTCCTTCAATGAACGGTATAATTCTTTAGTATCATATGACTTTAATACCAATCCATTCAGTGCCGGCACCATAGTAAGTGACAGTGGAAATAATTGTCTGGAATGCGTTGCTACTGGTACCGAATTAAAACCGGGTATCACTGTTACATCTGGCGCATTTTTTGATCGTATGTTTGCGGAATGTAGCAACCCGGATGTCGCTCATCATGTTGAATTTTGTATATCTTTCAAAATCAAACGCACATTAGCTTCAACCGCCGCCCGTTCCGGATGGTTTGACCTGTTGGGTGAATGGTTCCACACACCCAGTGGAACCCAGAAAATATATTTGATTCCTTATGACACAGCTATGCTCAGTGGTGAACCCTACCTTGGCAGTCAAACCGCCGGATGGAAGTCATATGACAATACAACATATCCGGCATTCCGTTTTCGTATGCCTTATTATGTTGACCCAAGTCCGAATTATTTTAGATTTTATATGACATTCCACAATAAGAATACTACTGCCGCCACAACTGAAACATTCAGGTTAGATGACTTTATAATAACTGAAGTTTTACCGGGATAGAATATTATCTGACGACAATACGTATAACATGATTATACAAGTTTTCAATTTTCTGTTTTCAGATATGTCACTTCGGCACTCCGAAAATAGAGAGTTTCTATCTCAAATAGGAATGCCGGGGACGGCATTCCGTACAGAATAAATAGAAAAATTTGGTTTAGCAAAAGTCAGTAGTAATAATCTAAAGGAAAGAAAAATGATTCAATTAAAAAAGAGATTCCGGCAATTAGGTCTGGTTATTTTCATCGTCACCGGTTTATTTATTATGAATATGCCGGCCAGCATGGGTGCTGATATTAAAATGGTGAAAACGACAGAAACAAAAATTGAAACAACAGAGGTTGTTAAACTGCCCGTTTTGAAAAACCCTATCATCAGTAATGGTGATTTTGAAAAAGACGCAAACGGTGACAATTGGCCGGATGACTGGGGAAAAGGTGCCGGTATAAGTTGGGAATCAGAAGACCCGGACGCAAAACCGGTTGCTGAACCTGCCGAACCGGGCGAAATAAAGGTTGAAACAGACAAACCTGCCGAACCCAAAAAATTGAATCATTTCATGAGAATGGTGGGAAACCCCGGTAAATTAGTGATGCTTTACCGATTATTGCCAGTACCGGAAGATGTGAAAGCGGTAGAGTTAACCTGGCGCCAGCATATGAAAGGTCTGAAAGTTGGCAGTTCACCATGGTTTGATGCCCGCATAATGTTCGAGTTTAAAGACGCGGATGGCAATAAATTGAAACATAATGTTGGCGCGCCATACACCCGCGGAAATTCTGACGATTGGGTGAAACGCAGCACGAAGATTCTATTACCCGAAGGTGCAAAAACCATTGAATTTATGCCATGCCTTTTTCAGGTACAGGCGGGAGTAATCGATATGGATGATTTTGTTATGACACCGATAGATGACGAACCATTAAAAATTGAAGCAAAGAAAAAAGCTGAAGAATGGGCATTAAAAATAGAAAAAGAAGCCACAGCCAAACAGGCAAAGGCCGAAAAAATCCTAAAGGAAAACAATTCTTTGATAACAAATGGTGATTTTGAATTGGATAAAAACGCTGACAAATGGCCGGATGACTGGGGACAATTAAAGGTTGGCGGCAGTTGGGAAGCGGACGGTGAAAATCATTTTCTGCGTATGAAAGCCGAAGAACCGGACAAAATGATTATGATGTATAGAACATTTGATTTGCCAAAAGATACAAAAGCCCTGGAGTTTTCGTGGAAACAGTCAATTACTGATTTAAAAACCGGTAAAGAACCATGGTATGACGCGCGAATTATGTTAAAGTTCCAGGATGCCGCAGGTAAAGAAATGGCGACAGAACCGGGTGCGCCGTACGCGCGCAACAATACAAAAGGTTGGGTATCAAGAACCATTAAGTTCCTGGTGCCGGAAAAAGCTGTTACACTGGTGATGATGCCATGTTTATTTAATGTAGTCACCGGCACTTTTGACCTGGATGACCTTACGTTAAAACCAATTGACGCGGAAATATTAATTGCAGAGAAAAAAGCGGCAGACGAAATCGAAAGATTATCGAAAGTGCCAATTGAAAAAGCTATTCCTGGGAAATGGCCGAAAGAATTACATGTAAAAGGCAATCTGGTGCTTGATAAAGACGGGAAAGAAGTTGTTTTGCAGGGAGTAAATGTTGATAGCCTGGAATATATGGTATTGGGTGACCATATAATGAAAACCGCCATTGTTGCGGTGGATGACTGGAAAAGCAAAATTATCCGCTTGCCGGTTAAAGATGATTACTGGTTTGGCAAAGGACCGGGACAAAAAGATGGCGGCACCGCATATCGCGAACTGGTTGATAACGTAATAACTTTAATCACCAATCGCGGTTCGTATGTATTGTTGGATTTACATCGTTTCCGCGCCCCTTCAAACACACACCTGAAGTTTTGGAAAGAAGCAGCAACGAAATATAAAAACCATCCCGGCGTATTGTTTGATCTGTTTAACGAACCACATGGCACCAGTTGGGAGATATGGCGCAACGGTGGATTCATAGAAGACAAAAATAGCCCGGCGGATGAAGACGCGTTTTTATCACCGGAAGAAAAAGCATTAAACGCCAAAGGTTTTCATTCGGTAGGTATGCAAAAATTAGTTGAAGGCGTGCGGGAAACCGGCGCGAAAAATATAGTAATTTGCGGCGGGTTAGACTGGTCATACGATCTGACCGGAATAACAAAATTCCCACTGGAAGATAAAACCGGTAATGGCATAATTTACGCAACCCATATTTACCCCTGGAAATTTGAATGGAAAGACAAAGTGTTATGCATTGCGGATAAATATCCCATTCTGGTGGGTGAGGTAGGCGCGGATATTAAAAAGATGGATTTCATCCCCGAAAGCGCACAGGAAGACCCATATACATGGTGTCCGGATGTTTTGGGATTCATGCAGAAAAACAAATTACACTGGACAGCATGGTGCTTCCATCCTTCATCATCACCACGTATGATTTTGGATTGGTCATATACCCCGACACCTTTCTGGGGAGCGTTTGTTAAACGCGCACTTGCAGGTGAACAATTTGAAATAAAAAAAATGCGGTAATATATTAGTACCTAACTCATAAAAATGTTGATAACAAACAAGGATTTTGTAAATTAATATAATGATTAGATATTCACCGCGAAAGAACGCATAGAACGCAAAAGAAGATAATATTAAAAGTTCTTTTGTGTTCTATGCGTTCTCTCGC
>CAZNLA010000220.1:0-8698 GCA_964573385.1 uncultured bacterium | reverse complement strand
TGCCATTATTCCCTTATACTCAAACATTTACAGGATTAGAAATAGCCAAATTACAGTTTGTCAGCGCAGATGAATCACCAGATGAAATAAAGATAAAGCTAAACGTAGAGTTCCGGCCATTACAGGTACAGTTGATGCGCGACCATAGTTTTGACCCAATACATGATTTATCTGATTGGGACAGTGATGAACCTGCAGGAATTGGTAAGATTGACATTGTATTACGAAAAGCAAGCGATAGTTTCAATGGGGTTAAGTTTGACGGTTTTTCTTATCATTACGAATATGAAAGCGAAAATGTACCGTTATTTTACCTGTTTGACCGCGCCAGTTGGGAATTGGATGGTGATATAAACAACGCTACTGTGGTTTCTCAATCGTCATGTTCCGACCCATTAGTAACCTTCACCCCGGATACCGCATGGACTACCGAAGGCGTTATTTACTGGGCGCCGGAATTATATAATAAGAATATGACCCACAACCTGCCGCGATGGGCATCACACCAGGCATTTGATTTTCAATACAAAGATAATCGTGTGCTGATGGGTGTATTTGACCATGTCGATTTGATTCGCACCACATTGGCAAGAGATGCCGGCAAAGCGGAATTGAAAACCTTTGACAAACATATATTTGACCAGGCAACCACATATAAAACATCACCGAAAAAGATTATCATCAACACAGCAGCAAAATCAGAAACCGATATACACAATGTGTGGACATGGGTAATTGACGAAGTGCATGACCGCGCCAGGGGTGAATTTGGAATGAAAGAAGTGCCAACCATCCCCCGGCTTTCACATAATTATTGGGTAAAGTTTACCATTGACACATATTTCCGCGACTTATTACCGGCAGCAATTAATCTTGGGTTTAAAGAATTATTCATTGATAATCTTAATAAATCTGATATGACTGCATCTATCGGTGCTGCCAACGAGGGTAATATGTGCAGTGGTCGTGAATATGAAACAGCGCCGGAGCTTGGCGGTCCGGAAAAGCTGAAAATATTCATAGATCGCTGTAAACAACATGGCATCCGGGCATTTTCCTGGACAAACAACGACCAATCGCGTATGAGTCCTTTACAGTTTAATCATGTAGAACATACTGATGACGCCTGGTTTGTACGAATGGAAGACACCCGCATTCGGTATGGCGGCGCATATACTGACGGATTCGCGATTCTTGATTTCAAACGCGAAGGCCCACGTAAGTATTGGATGGATTGCCTGAAAAAGATTAATCAGGAATCCGGTTTAAATGGTTATCTTTTCGACAGTTTTTATAACCTTGGTTTTATGCCGGTGAATTACCAGAATGGTAAATGCACAACACAATGGCGCGAAATTTGCCAGGCATTTAAGGAATTACAGGATGATGGCGTCGAATTCTTAATAGAATCTTTCGGACCATGGGGACAACCACAGCATGGTTGCCCGCGATCATATTCAATTGACCGTTGTTGGGTGGTATATAAAGTAGGTCTGGGTAATGACTATACCACCATACCCACCGGAAAAACATACGAAGACCCACGTGCAAATGAAGCTGCGGCATTATTTTATGCCATGGCGCATAAAACATCAGTAGGTGCACCTTTGTTTAAAGATGGCAAACGGCTTGATGAAGTATGGGGAGACGAACACCGGCAAGCATTGACTGACTACCATGCAGTGATGAATAATATGAAACTGCGATATCTGCAGGAAGACGGTTTGGGTATTCTGTGGCATGATGCGACTGGCAAAATTGCGACTTTCTGGAACTTCACCGACCGGGACATACCATTACCGGGTGTAGTAACAGATATTACAAAAGGAGTAAATTTACCATCAGCAGAAAAATATACCATACAGGCAAGCCATGTTTATTCAATAACCGGTTGTGAATTACCTATAACCGTTTAAATCTATTGTTTATGGTCACTTCGACAGGCTCAGTGACCGATTACTGACTATTGCAAAATGAAATAAAGATGGCATACAAACAGAATTCAATATCCCCATTAAACCATCTAAGTTTACAAGGGGGATTGTTCTTTATATTTCTGATAGCACAAACAGGTAAATAAAAGGTAAAATTAACCCATGAGATTAATCATCCGGCTTTTCATTTTATCTGTCATATTTTCCACAACAATATTTGCCAATGCTTTTATTATAAATAACGAAACAAATGCAAAAATACAGCAAACCCATCATCTGGCGGTGATAAAAATAAGCGAAAACCGTGCTGACTTGGCGGTATATGTCAACTTCACCGGCATTCCTGCCGGAAAGAAAGTAACCTATATTTTGCCGTTCATGTATAAACCGGAAAATTTCAAAATCGCCGAATCAAGCTCTATGGGGTTTTACGCAGATTACATAGATGATGTTGATAAACAAATTAATGTGCAGAATGATATAACTAGTGGTACCGGTTCAAAAATATTGCAAAAAGCATGGACTTTGCCATTATCAATACCGATTATGACGAAAAGAGAGTTCTGGGTAAAAGATGAAGAAGAGTTTATTAATCCTTATCAGAATGAAAAAACAACAAATTTTAAAGCAAACTTAAATAAAATTGTAGTATACGATAAGAATGAATTTATTGATAAAAGCAATTTTGTATATAACCAGGATTCGCCATATTATGCGATTATTACCCTTACAGGTTTAGCAAACACGCCAATACAGGGAAGAGGATTTGTATTCAATTTTAGTCATAACCTGGAAGGTAACCAGTATCAATATCCATTATGGGTTTATAAATCAGCAAAAATCCCAATAATGACAGATATATATTTAACCAGCAAAGATAACATCGTGATGTCAGTTTATGCGCCATCAAAGTTTAAAAAAGTCACGAATAATCAACTGTTTAAAGTGGCGGCTAACTATTTTACAAATGATTTAGCAAATATTAATACCGAAATAACATCAATACAACAACCACTGACCCAGTCCGTTTGTCATATTGCATATTTCATGGCAAAACCGAAACAATACATTACTGTTTGTACCCAAAACAGAAGATCAATCTGGCAATACCAATTCGCAAAAGACCTGACTGATAAATCCTATGCTGTATTAATTGTCCTGCTAATCACATTTATTTCGTGGTTAGTTACTATTCCACTGTTAATCAAACCGCATTGCAAAGATTTCCCGGATAAATCTTTCCTGAAAGAAATCTTCATCCCATATCTAATCATCCTCGCTTATTATATGCCAATTAACGCCGTTATAATTACTTTTATGGCTGAACCTTTTTACGGGTTTATGCTGGCAATAGTTTTTATAATTGCCCGGTGTTCATCAGTATTCACCGGCGATAATCCGGCACCACCAGTAGCAAAAAGAATATTATTACGTCTCGACCTGCCTTTTCCCCGGGAAGAAAAGATACTGGCAGGCAAATGTTGGTTACTATCCACCGGATTATTTATAATTTCGACACGAATACTGTATGCTTTGGTCCACCGAGTTCTGTAATATTTTAAAGATTAATTAATTTTAAAAGGTTAAAACATTATTATCAACAAAAAAAAATAAAAAAAATATATTTTCCGCTTGGACATGCTTATTAGTGTGTGATATAATTTTCTTACAGCATAATTAGCGTCAATAGCGGAAATTTTTAATTTTGACCGACGCATTATGACTGGAGAGAGAAAATGTCTACCATACCATTTGTTCATCTTCATGTCCATTCAGAATATAGTTTATTAGATGGTGCCACGCGAATTTGCAAACTGCCTAAGATGGCAAAGGAACGTGGCATGGATGCTGTTGCGGTAACCGACCACGGTAATCTGCACGCGGTGATAGAGTTTTACCAGGAAGCGACAAAAGTTGGAATAAAACCAATTATTGGTTATGAAGGATATCTTTGCCCTGATCGTACCGAAAAAAGAGATGGCAAGAAAAACACCGACCATATAATTTTACTGGCGCGCAATAATACCGGGTATCACAATCTTATAAAATTAGCCACCCGGGCAAATCTGGAAGGTTTTTATTATACCGCGCGATTAGACCATCAATTATTAGCAGAATATGCGGAAGGGCTAATTTGCCTTACCGCATGTATCGGCGGTGAAATCCCGCAGTTAATAATTAATAATAATATTGAAGAAGCGAAAAGAAAGTGCAGTTATTACCGCGAATTATTTGGTGCTGACGGTTTTTATTTGGAACTACAGGACCATAATACACCTTTAAAGAAAATTTATCCTGACCAACCAAAAGTTAATGAAGTTTTACGTGAATTATCAAAGGAATTACATATACCTTTAGTAGCCACCAATGACACGCATTTTAACAGTCGTGATGACTTTGACGCGCACGAAGTGCTGGTTTGTATTGGTATGGGTAAAACAGTTAATGAACACCGGGAAAAAGGCTTTAGTTATTCAAGTGAACATTTCTTTAAAACTCCGGAAGAAATGTTAGCTGTATTCCCCCATGACCAGGAAGCATTAGAAAACACCGCTAAAGTTGCCGAATTATGCAACATAGAAATAGAACTGGATAACCCGCAATTACCGCGATATGAAGTTCCGGATGGTTATGATACCGACACATACCTGCGTGAAGTGTGACAAACCAAATTAAACGTGGTATTTGCTGATGATGAATCCGCGCGAAGCAAAGCACAGGAAAGAATGGATTATGAGTTAAAAATTATCCAGGAAAAAGAACTTTCCGCGTATTTTCTCATTGTCCGTGACTTTCTTAACTGGGCGCGCGAAAACGATATTCTGGTAGGTATCCGCGGTTCCGGTGCTGGTGCTATAACATCATACCTTACTGACATCTGCCCTCTTGATCCAATTGTTTACGGGTTATGGTTTGAACGTTTCTTATCTATTGACCGCCAGACCATGCCGGATATTGATTGCGACTTTGAAGATAGTCGTCGCAGTGAAGTAATAGATTATGTAGTTAATAAATACGGTGCTGACAGAGTAGCGCAAGTAGCAACATTTGGAACATTAAAAGCAAGGGCAGCAGTGAAGGATGCCGCCCGCGCGATGGATATTCCATTGCAAACAGCAGACAGATTATCAAAATTAATTGGAAACGCGAAAAGTTTAAATGCGGCACTGGAAGAAAACCTGCAATTAAAAGAACTGTACGATAATGACCAGTCCGTCAGAGTATTAATTGACATGGCGAAAAAACTGGAAGATATCGCCCGTCATTTTGGCACCCACGCCGCAGCAGTAGTTATCGGTCGTGACCCGTTAGACCAATTAGCGCCATTACAACGCGCTACAGAAAAAAATGGTGGCGGTATCATGACGCAATGGGAATACCCAAAGGCAGAAGCCGCCGGTCTGGTTAAAATGGACTTTTTGGGTCTACGTACTTTGACAGTGCTCAAAGATGCCATGAAGTTTATCGATAAGAACCATGGCGTGAAATACAACCTGTCAACCATGACATTAGATGATCCAAAAGCATATGAATTAATGTCAAAAGGTATTACCGCGGGGGTTTTCCAGCTTGAATCAGTGGGTATGCGGAATAACCTGCGTAAACTGCGACCGGACTGCATTACTGATGTTATTGCAATGGTTGCGTTGTACCGACCGGGACCAATGGCGGAAATACCCCGCTTTATTCAGGGAAAACACGATAAATCGACCATCACATACCGGCATCCAAGCCTTGAACCTATTCTGAAAGAAACATACGGCGTTTTAGTTTATCAGGAACAGGTTATGGCAATTGGTCGCGATGTTGCCGGTTTAAATATGGTTGATTCTAACAATTTGCTGAATGCATTGCGCAAAAAAATGCTGGATAAAATGGCAAAGTTAGAGCCGACATTTAAAGCCGGAGTAAAGGAAACATCCGGATTCTCTGATACTCAGGCCGATGAATTATGGGAAAGATTGCAGGAATTCGCTAAATACGCATTTAACAAAGCCCATTCCGCATGTTATGCCGTTGTCGCATATCAGACAGCGTTTTTAAAGGCCAACTATCCTGTAGAGTTTATGACCGCTTTGCTCACCAGTATATCTGATTCAAAAGATAAAGTGAGTTTATACATCGCGGAAGCGCGCAAAATGGGTATTGAGGTTTTACCACCGGACATTAATCATAGTGAAATAGGATTCAGTATTGAAGATGGTAAAATACGTTTCGGATTATCTGCTATTAACGGTGTCGGCGGGGCAGCATTGGAGAATCTGTTATCTTCACGCAATGAAGAAGGTGAGTTTGTTGACCTTACTGACTTCTGTTGTCGCATAACATCGCAGGCATGTAACCGCAAAGTAATTGAAGCATTAATAAAGTCCGGCACCTTTGACAGCCTGCCGGGAAATCGCGCGCAGAAGTTGGCAATCCTTGATATTACGTTGGAATGCAGTTCACTGACTGCCCGTGACAAGGCCGCCGGGCAGATTTCATTATTCGGTGAAATTGCGGAGACAGCAAATCTTACCACACCACAAATGCCTGATTTGCCTGATTTGGACGAAAATATCAAGTTAGAAATGGAACGCGAAGCACTTGGACTATATGTATCAAGCCATCCTTTATACGCTTGTGGCGATACCCTTGATGAGTTCCGCACAAAAGCAGTTGAAGAATTATCTGACCTGAATGATGGTGACGAAGTTATAGTTGGCGGTATGCTGATAGGTGTAAAAAACTTCACCACCAAAGCCGGAAAGCAGATGGCGTTTCTTAATTTGGACGACCTAACGGGTAATGTTGAGGTAACAGTATTTTCTGACAGGTTAGAAAAATACGGTCAATATTTAAATCAGGATAGCATAGTTCTGATAAAAGCGACTGTAGATATGGGTGGAAGCAGAAGCGTTATAAACACAGCCAAAGATAATGACGACGATGCTGCGGATATAGAAAAACCAGAAGCTAAATTAATAGCGGTAGCAATCGCACCGGTAGATGATGAAAACGCCATACAGCAAATGCAACAGGCATCACCACGGCGCGGACGTGGCGGTAATGGCAGTAATGGCTACGGTAAGAATGCCGCACCATCATCATACGCACTCCCGGAATATGTGCCATCTTTCAAGAAAAATACAGATGATGCACCCCCGCCGGACGCAAATGCGTTATGCTCAATTTGCATTGACGAATCTGTTTTCCCGCTTGATGATTTACAGAATCTGTCAGCAATTTTAAACAGTTGCAAAGGGCAATCACCTGTTGAAATACTGATTAACTCCCGTGGCCAACGTCGCCGATGGCAGGTTAATCTAACCGTTAACAGAAACATGGCGGAGAAGATGCTGAATAAACTGCAGGGAATTTCTGTGCTTAATTAAATTGCAAATTGTAAATTGTAAATTAATTACGAATTACAATTTTTTATAAAACAAATCGATTTCGAACGATTGCTACCGAATTCAATCGATTTCGAACGATTGAAAAATTGCAATGACAAAGTTATAATATTTTTATCCAATCGAAAATGTTTAAGTAATTATTACTGACTGAGGCTTTATATAATGGGAATAATTCAGGAAATATCTACTCTTATTCGTTCCCGGTATCCGATACTGTATCTGATATCTTACGAAGAAGAACGGGTAACAGAAGCAGTTAAAACCATCGCGCGGGAAGCGCGACGGTCTGTATATGTATGGTCAGAAACCATGGGATTGCAACCGGCAAATGGGGAAAACAAATTACGAACACCAGACAAACAGACACAAGACCCATTTAACGCGTTGGAAGTAATACGTACCACAAATGAAAAAGCAATCTTCATTCTTCAGGATTTCCATCCTTATTTATCATCAAATTTCACCCATCGTATTTCTGCAATTCGCAAATTACGCGATCTGGTTGACCAGTTGCATACCAGTTACAAAACCATAATATTAATTAGCCCGGTGTTGGAATTACCGGCAGAACTGGAAAAAGATGTAAATGTAATAGATTACCCGTTGCCATCCCTGGAAGATATGGACAAGTTGCTCACCCGGGTGCATGAACAGGTAAAACAGGCCGCTAATATTGATATTACCCCTACCCTGCAGGAACGGGAAATGATATTAAAAGCCGCTTTAGGATTAACATTAAACGAAGCGGATAATGTATTTGCCCGTTGTGTGGTAGAGAAAAAGAAGTTTGATATAGATCTGATTGTCGCGGAAAAAGAGCAGCTAATCCGCAAATCCGGATTGTTGGAATATTACCATGCGGTTGCCGGGTTAGATGATTTAGGCGGTCTTGATTTATTAAAAAGTTGGTTATTACAGAGACGCAACGCCTTCAGTAAAAAAGCGCGCGACTTTGGCCTGCCTGCTCCCCGCGGCGTATTACTTACCGGGGTACAGGGATGCGGAAAATCGCTGGCGGCAAAAGTGGTGGCAAATTTATGGCGGATGCCATTGTTGCGTCTGGATATGGGACGACTTTTCAGCAGTTATATCGGATCATCTGAAGATAATGTACGACGGGCAATAAAAATCGCCGAATCGATATCTCCGGTGGTTTTATGGATAGACGAAATAGAGAAAGCTATGTCCGGAATGCAGAGTTCCGGTTCGGTTGACGGTGGTACTACCGCACGGGTATTCGGTTCGTTGCTGACATGGATGCAGGAAAAAACCGTACCGGTTTTCGTGGTCGCCACCGCAAATGACATCACCGGACTGCCGCCGGAATTGTTACGCAAAGGACGTTTTGACGAAATATTCTTTGCTGAC
>CAZNLA010000219.1:0-8704 GCA_964573385.1 uncultured bacterium | reverse complement strand
TCCTGGTTAGTTAAATATTGAGCAACCTGATCACGTTCCAGCATGTCTCCCATATTCTCAGCGCTTAATAACAATTGCATATACCCCGTGTTACCACGTTGATACATAGCGACTAATCTTGCTGCAGTTTCTTTCTTAGCGTGCGAATAATCACGTTTTGCTTCCGTTAATGCTATGGTAGCGCGTTGAAGGCTTATTTCTGAACGTTTTAACTGAAGTGTAGCGAAATGCAATTGTCCACGCGCTACCTTAACCCGGTGGTTTGCGTCAGATAATACATAACGGGAGATTTTTTCTTTTTGTTTTACCTGCCGAATAGCGCGTCTTATTACACCCATTTTTGACTGGATGGCACTTTGTTTCTGTCTTAATTGACTGGATGACGCACGTTTTCTGGCTGCATCCAATGGCATAGATATAAAAAATGTCGATATTATTAGGAATAGCGCGATAATTCGTCGCAATCCCGATGCCTGTTGTAATGATTGGCGCATATTATGCACTCCTACTTCGATCGGCAGTCGGTGCGGCTAAATGCCACATATATAAGCATACCCTGTGTATGAATTTATTATAAACCCTTATTCCGGATTTTTGCAAGCAAGTAAACTAAGTACGATTTTCGTGAATTATGAGCCATCTATCAACACCTTCAGCAAAAGCAGGCCATAACAACGGAATCATAATATATATTCCACGCATCTCAGTTAAAACACCATTTAAAGTGAGATATATCAATATCCATACCGGGAATTGCAACACTATCATTCTATAAATAACAGGGGTTTCACGCCAATATCGCAATATTGAATATAATGCTAATCCAAAAACCACAATGATATATAAAATGTATACCGGGATACTATGGAGATTGGCAGCCAATGTAATTCCATCTGTTGCTCTGTCAGTACCATAAATTACCCGTGGTAAAAATTGTCCTATTAATGTTAATAAAACAGCAAGTAATAATTCAAGTGTTAAGACCACAGGTTTTTTACTGCGTAAATAGTCAGAAATCCCCACGGAAATGGGTAATAACAATGTCTTTTCCCATATGAAACCACTGATTAAATATAGAGGATACATTACATACGGTCTGCGTTTATCCAATATCTCTCTAAAAAGAAAAACTGTTACCAGGCATCCCCAGGCATCTCCGGGATGATAATAATTGTCATGCCAGAAAAAACCTGATATTGCAATTAGAAACAATATAACAATCGTGGAAGATAAGACTGTAGAATATTTTCTGCATAATATATACAGAAAAAACAGAAATAATAACCATCCTAAAGAATAATAAAGAATGTGAACCACAGCAAAATTGTATGCAGAAGCACCAACCAGGTAGAAAATCCTTTCAATAATGTTATCATGCACATACATTTGGTATTGGTAGAATGCCATTGCTTTGCCGGAAAGTACATCATAATGCATTTTTAACGAGGCATCAGCATTTAAAAATACCCGTGGTATAAAATTAGTTATTAATGCTGCAATTGCCGCAAAAGCCAACATTAATACCGGAAAATATTCCTTAGAAAAATCAAACTCGAATGGTGATTTTGCCTGCCTTTGAACTTGAACCTTTTTCGCCATGATTAATTCTTACCTTCTCCTCGCATATAAGCACCCAAAATACCATTAATAAACTTGGGTGAATCATCTGCGCCATATTTTTTAGAAATTTCTATTGCCTCATCGATAGCAACACTTGCGGGTATAAAGTCGACATATTCAACTTCATACATCGATATTCGTAATATATTACGATCGATACCAGACATACGGGTAATATCCCAATCAACTGCATACTTATTAATATTCGCATCTACGGTTTTTCTATTTTCCGCAATACCTTTAACTAACATCTGGGCATATTCTTTCGCTTCTGTTGTTACCTGCCCTACCCCTTCGATATCTTCAGAGATAGTTGAGATTACCGCATCAATTTCTGATTGCCCAACATCTATTTGGAACAACCATAATAAAGCAACCTCTCGTCCGATATGTCTTGCTATAAAAATTTCATTTTGCATTTAATAAACCTTTCATCTTTGTTTCATATCAATAATCGATTCCAAAGGTTTCGTTACTGATGTTTTATTTTCTTTTAACCATTGTATTATTGGATCACGCCAAGAAGCAAAAAGTTCTTTTTTACTTGATTCCTTGTATAAAGGTGTTACATCAACCTGAAAATCACTCATTACTACCTGATATAATTTATTCGGGATAATATCTGTACCATTTTTTAAAAGATATTTTTTATCAACTATTTTTAAACCACTAATGCCTATTTTCCCATTCGCTGGCAAAGTTTGAATTAATTTTTCACCTGATATTTCAATTTTCACTAATTTATTTACAAAAGGCATAATCCCTAAGACAGTACCATAATTTATATTAGCAGGTGGTATGGATTGTCTCAACCCACCATAATTACAAATAGCTATATCAGCATCCGGAACAGCAGAGAGCCATATATCAGTTACCAGATTGTATAACGCGGGATCAACAGGTATACCGGTGACAGTATAACCGATTTGTAAATTAAGCAATTTATCTGTTTCACTTTTCCACTTTGATATTTCAGTTGCCGCAACCTTATCTGCTACTGTATCACCCCACAAATAAACTTGTTTTGATGCTGTTACCAAAGATACATTATTATTTACCGATATTTCTACAACAGAATATCCTTTCCACCAGTCACCGCTGTTAACTACCCAAGAAGACCCGGTCATACGTTGAGCAAACTCATGTGTATGACCACCTATATAAAGAGCAATCTTTAAATCAGCACAACTTTTAGCCAATTCAATTAATTTATCCTGTTCAACATGCGCCAGTACAACAACAACTTCCGCGCCTTCATTACGAATCTTTGGAACTATATCACGCAGAGTATCCTGATATTTCGTCACTGTGTAGTCTGTTGCATTATTGCTTAAAACATTTAATTCAGTAGTCGTTAATCCGATAACACCTATTTTAACGTCATCTTTGTTGAATATTTTATATGGTTTCTGCCAACTTGTTGTTAAATCATTTTTCGAATATAAATTTGCTGATAAAAATTCAAAATTAGCTTTTTTCTTCCATTCAGCAACTTTATCTGCTTTATAATCAAATTCATGATTTCCCATTGCGGTAGCATCATATTGCATAAGATTCATAATATCAATAACAGAATCACCTTCAGTTATCCCGGAAATTGCCGCACCGGTAAAATTATCACCTGCGCTTAAAATTAAACAGTTATTTTTATCATATTTCTCAACTATCTTCCAATTAGCCAACATCTCCGCGGCACCACCAACTTTCATGGTCATAGATGGTTGTGGTTCAAGCCAACCATGCATATCTCCGGTTGTAATAATTTTTATAGTCTTTGCATCAACAAATATTGTTAAAAACGTTATTAATAGCAATAAGAATAATCTTTTCACAAACAAACCTCAACATATTTATTTTACAGATTTTTCATATTTTATGCAATTATCGTTGCATTCATAAATGAAGACTTCAAGATTTAATTGACATTGTTGTTATTTACAAATAAAATATCTTTATGGAGTTACAAGATAGTATGGTTTTATGCAAAATACTAATTGATAATTTCCAATTAAAATAAAACATTTGCCTCTTTAACGCAAGGAGAGGCATTTTTGTTTTAAAGGAGAGAACTTGAAAACAGATTTTACCCTAAATGCTACAGATATTGACTCTATCATGTATATAGTTGATCGCCCGTTAATTGCTATGACACGTGGTCAGGGGTCATGGTTATGGGATAATAATGGAAAAAAATATCTTGATTTTATTCAGGGATGGGCAGTAAACTGTTTGGGACATTGCCATCCGGCAATTGTTAACGCGATAACTGAACAGGCGAAAATATTAATAAATCCTTCACCGGCTTATTATAATCAACCGATGATTGAACTTGCAAAAAAATTAACAGAACATTCTGTTTTCGACAAAGTATTTTTCGCAAATAGTGGTGCTGAAGCCAATGAAGGTGCCATTAAATTAGCAAGAAAATGGGGACAATTAAATAAAAATGGTGCATACGAAATCATAACACTTGATCATTCATTTCATGGTCGAACACTTGCGACAATGAGTGCGTCCGGTAAAGCCCAATTTGAACCCATGTATGAACCAAAGGTACCAGGTTTTAAAAAAGCTAATATCAATGATATTGATTCTGTCAAAGCATTGATAAATGATAATACAGTTGCAGTAATGTTAGAACCTATACAGGGTGAAGCAGGTGTGATTCCTGCTACAGATGATTACATGCGCGAATTAAGAAAATTAACTACCGAAAAAGGGATTTTGTTAATAGTTGACGAGGTTCAAACCGGAATGGGCAGAACAGGCAAACTGTTTGGATACGAATGGTCAGGCATTTCACCCGATATCATGACGTTGGGTAAAGGGATTGGCGCCGGTGTACCGTTAGCAGCATTGTTAGCCAAAGAAGAAATATCATGTTTTGTTGCTGGTGAACAAGGTGGTACATACAACGGAAATCCATTAATGACAGCAGTTGGTATAGCGGTACTGGATTTACTGACAAGTGAAGATTTTTTAAATGATCTTATGAATAGAAGTCACTACCTGACCAAAGTATTACAGGATATTTCAATAAAGCATAATTTAGGCGAAGTTCGTGGCAGAGGAATGTTGCAGGCATTGAATACCAGGGATAAAAAGTCATCAGATATTGTAAAGATGGCCATGGAAAAAGGATTAATGTTAAATGCGCCACAACCGGATACTTTGCGATTTATGCCTTCATTATTAGTTTCAAACGAAGAAATTGATAGCATGGCAGAAATACTTTGTAGTTCTTTGTAATAAAATTTGGGACGGTATTAACCTGCCGTCCCTATTTCATCATTATCAAACATTGATTCTTCCGCAAAAATTGGGGCATCATTCTGGAGAGCTAATATAATGGCGTCACTGGGTCTGCAATCAAGATAAATTGCCGGTTCATTTTCATTAACTAATATCAAACGAGAAAAATATATACCATTTGAGTAATCATCAATAACTATCCGGTTTATTGAGTATCCACATTCCTGTATTAAGTTAAGCATCAAATTATGAGTTAATGGTCGTGGAAACTCTTCTTTTTCCATTGCCATTGTTAAGACTTTTGCTTCACAAGGTCCAACAGAAATGTATAAAATACGGTCATGGATATCCGTGAGCACCATATTTATTTTAACGTGCTCATTGTCATGGCTATTTTGTATTGAAACAGCAGAAACAGGTATAAGTGCCATAATTTATAAAAAAAACCGGTCAATAATATATGACCGGTTAATTAATTAACTTGATGAACCACTTCTGGAAGCACCTAACTCTTTTTCCAGGAATATCAGGAAATCTTTATTCGAGTTAGTTTTACTCATTCCGGCCAGCAAAACTTCAGTTGCGGATGCTCCCCGGTCATTTTCAATTGAATTAAACATGCGTCTTAAATGCCAGATTTTACGTAATTCTTCTTCACTCAGTAATAACTCTTCACGTCGTGTACCAGACTTTTTAACATCAATTGCAGGGAAAACACGTTTTTCTGACAATGCCCGGTCCAAAACTAATTCCATATTTCCGGTAGCCTTAAACTCTTCGAAAATAGCGTCATCCATTCTGCTACCAGTATCTACCAGACATGTCGCTATTATTGTTAGTGAACCACCATTTTCAATATTTCTGGCAGCGCCAAAAAATCTCTTCGGCCGATAAAGAGCACTTGGGTCTAAACCACCCGACAAGGTACGACCACTGGGGGTAACTGTAAGGTTTGATGCCCGGGATAAACGTGTTAGTGAATCGAGTAAAACGACAACATCTTTCCCCATTTCAACAAGTCTTTTAGCTCTTTCCAACACCATTTCCTGAACTTTCATATGGTTTTCCGGTAATTCATCAAATGTTGAATAAGCGACTTCACCAACCACTGATCTTTTAATGTCTGTTACTTCTTCAGGTCTTTCATCTATTAATAAGACCATCAAATGTACTTCCGGGTTATTTTCAGTAATGCTGTTAGCAATAGATTTTAATAAAGTAGTCTTACCGGCTTTTGGAGGCGCGACAATAATACCGCGTTGACCTTTACCAATCGGTGCTATTAAATCTATTACACGACCTGAATAATTCTTTGGATTCAATGTTTCTAATTTCAATCTTTCTAATGGAAAAATTGGGGTTAAATCATCAAAATTTATTCTGGTTTTGGCCATTTCCGGATCAAAACTATTAATATATTCAATTCGTAACAACGAGAAGTATCTTTCATTATCTTTAGGAGGTCTAACTGCACCGGTTACAGTATCGCCAGTTCTCAGATTAAATCTTTTAATTTGTGATTGCGATATATAGACATCATCCATAGATGACAAAAAGCCTTGAACTCGCAGAAAGCCAAATCCGTCCGGTAACATTTCCAGTATACCAGTTTTAAAAGTTAAACCACTTTTTTCGGCATGGGCTTGTTTTATGCGTATAGCTAAGTCATGCTTTTTTAATCTGGAGATATCAGCTAATCCCAGTTCTCTTGCAATTATCTGAAGTTCTGCCAATGTTTTGGCTTCTAATTCGGCAATATCAAAATTAGCTCTTTCTTTTGCCTGGATTTCTTCAGATGTCTGTTCTTCTGGTGTGTAAACACGTCGTCTCATTTGGACCGCCTGTTAAATTGGAGTTTATATACTAGGTGGGGTATCTGAACCAGCGTAAATTTCTGGTTTCAATACTGCTATACAAGGTAAATTACGATATTTACCTGCGAAATCGAGACCATAACCGACAACAAACTCATCTGGTACTTCGAATCCGAGATAATCGATATGTGCTTTAACCATGTGTCTGCTGGGTTTACTTAACATTGTTACTACTTTTACACTGGCAGGATTACGATTTCTTAAATGGTCAATTAATTTATTTAATGTCAAACCAGTATCTACAATATCTTCAACTATTAACACATGCTTACTTTCAACACTATGATCCAAATCTTTCATAATTCTTACTACGCCACTGGAACTGGTATAAGAACCATAACTCGATATTGCCACTAAATCCATAGAAAGAGGAACATTAATACTGCGCATTAAATCTGCCATAAAAACCATAGCACCATTTAACACACCGACTAATACTACTTCTTTGCCTGCATAGTCACGGGAAATTTTCAAGCCTAATTCAGATACGCGAGTAGCAATTTCTTCTTCTGAATACAAGATTTCGCTTAAATCGTCTTTATATTGCATACATGTCTCCGGTTTTTGTGGTTATTCCCACTCGATAGTTCCGGGCGGCTTACTTGTTACATCGTAAACTAATCTGTTAACGCCCTTCACTTCATTAATTAATCTATTGCTGATTTTTTCAATTACCTCATATGGCAATCTTGCCCAATCAGCAGTCATTGCGTCTTCACTGGTTACCGCACGTAAGATAATTGGATATGCATAAGTTCTATGATCGCCCATTACACCAACACTCATGATTACGGGTAATACAGCGAAAGCTTGCCATAATTTGCGATAAAGACCAGCTTTTTTGATTTCATCTACTATGACAAAATCAGCATCACGTAATATCTCTAATCTTTCTTTTGTTACTTCGCCAATAATTCTAATTGCCAAACCTGGTCCAGGGAAAGGCATTCGCCAGGTGATTGAATCCGGTAAGTCTAATTCTTCGGCTAATCTGCGAACTTCGTCTTTAAATAAATGCCGTAATGGTTCCAGCAGTTTCATATTCATCTTTTCTGGTAAACCACCGACATTATGATGTGATTTGATTACTGCAGATTTACCACCACCCGCACCGGTTCCACTTTCCACAATATCAGGATAAAGAGTTCCCTGCGCCAGAAAGTCAACATTACCTATCTTAGTCGCTTCTTCTGAGAAAACTTCTATAAATTCGTGACCGATAGCTTTTCTTTTCTGTTCCGGATCAGTAACATCTTTTAATCTTGCCAAAAATCTATCTTCAACTTTCATGTGAATCAAATTTGCTTTAAAATGATCACGGAAAGCCTTTTCAACCTGAGTACCTTCTTCTTTTCTTAACAAACCGTGGTCAACAAAAATACAGGTTAACTGGTCGCCAATAGCGCGATGTACCAGTGCGCCGGTAACAGCAGAATCAATTCCACCACTTAAGCCGCATACCACTCTTCTATCGCCAACTTCTTCACGTATTTCAACAATGGACTGAGCAATAAAGTTTGCCATTGTCCATAAACCTTCGCAATTACAATATCTATACAGGAAAACCCGTAAAATGTCTGTTCCCCATGGTGTATGCACTACTTCAGGATGGAATTGAACGCCAAAAAAGTTTCTTGACAAATCGCTCATAGCCGCGACAACGGTATTTTCTGTTTTAGCGGTGACGGTAAAACCTTCCGGTACTTTTGATACCATATCACCGTGACTCATCCAGCATATCAAATGCGGGTTAAGGTCAGTAAATAAATCTGTACCATCCAGAACTTGTAATTCAGTACGGCCATATTCGCGACGTTCACAACTTTCTACTTTACCACCCAACGCGCGTGTCATATATTGCATACCGTAACAAATACCTAAAATAGGTATACCAAGATTAAAAATCTCCGGATCACATTCTGGAGCATTTTCTTCATATACACTATCCGGCCCACCAC
>CAZNLA010000218.1:0-8736 GCA_964573385.1 uncultured bacterium | reverse complement strand
CTCACATCCGGCGGTTTATCTCTTTATAATCCTTCCGCGACAACGTCTTCGAATGTAAGTTCTTTCGCATCTTCGCCGGGATTTGACTGGGTGGAAGACTCAAATAATATTGTTCTTTCTGACAGTACTTCTAAACTCGGAATATATAATATTTCGTCTGACACCATAACACCCATGCAATATTATGATTATAATCAGGGTGGAATATTAATAGATGTTATGGGTGTGGTAATGCCACAATGGATACCATCAACGACTGCAATTACCACTGTATCTCCATATAATATAGTTGATAATCAGGGGTTAATAAATATCACAATATCTGGCAAGGGGTTTCCTGTTAATCCTGTAGTTAAATTAAATAACAGCATATCAGTAAATTCCATTGTTTATTCATCTCCTTCTCAAATTATTTTTAATATCAATGCCGGTTCCCTTATACCTGGTCAAATTTATAGTGTGGATATTTTTGATTCAATCAGTATGCCTATCGTTTCCATTCCAAATGGTCTAAAGGTATACCATGCAAATACTGCACCAATTATAACGCCAATTCCATTATCTGACATAACTGTTGATGAAGATTCAGGAACTTATACTTTTAATATTACAGTTACAGCTGGTGGAACATTAGATCAATTGCAAACAATTCAGGTAAAACCGACTTGTGATAATCCATCATTAATTGATACCAGTACCCCATTACCAGAACTAATAAATTCAACAACAGGTTTATATAAAATCACCATAATACCTGCCGCAAACCAATACGGAAAAGCTATATTTACAATAAGTGTTATCGATAACGGCGGTACATTAGTTACTTTCGATGATGGAACAACTGCAACTGCCGGTTCAGACACTACTAAGGTATCTTTAAATTATACTATTAATCCTGTTAACGACCCACCAAGTTTCGATAAAATAGATGATATTTTAACATCCGCTATCGATCCTTTTGATATCATCATAAATAATGTATCAGCAGGTGGTAATGGAACAGAATCAACTCAGGTTGTATCATTCTCTGCAGTTAGTCTTGATCCTACTTTATTACCAAATCCAACTTTTTCTTATATCGATGGTGTATACCATATGACAATTTCTCCTATTGCTGAAACAATTGGTGTAACCTACTTTGATGTTACAGTTTCTGATGGAACCCCGGATCCAACAAACAATAGTTTTACTCAACGAGTAAAATACACAAGTGCGTTTGTCAATACACCACCACAATTTGATATAGTTGATAGCCAACAAACAAGTATAACTTACCCGCAAGTGAATGAGGATGGGGTTTTAACTCTATTTATTTCATCAATTATGTCAGGCAGTAACGCACTTGAAAACCAAACAATAAGTTGGAATGTGGCATCCAGCAATGTATCAGTAATTCCCAGTCCGGCTTTATTGCCATTACCAAATAGAAATATTCAAATGGTATTCACCCCATTACCTGATGCAAATGGAACCACCACTATTACCATTACCGCAAAAGACAACGGTGGAACTTTGTATGGTGGTGCTGATACAACTATCAGACAATTCTCTATTACAGTTAATCCTGTTAATGACCCGCCTACCATAGCAAGTGTACCAACTACTGTTCCACCTGTATCCGGTAATGGTGTTGAAAACTCATTTATTTTCTCCGGTACTCTTTACGTAGGACCAGCTAATGAAGCTTATCAGTCAATTCTGGGAATTACTCCGACAACATCAACACCTGATTTAATATCAAATCTTAGGATTGAAACAGTTGATAATATTAATACCTTATATTATACACCTCGTGATAACCAGTCTGGTGATGGTATTATTACTATAACAATTCAGGATAATGGTGGTACGTTAGCAGGTGCAACGAATGATAGAACTTCATATAAAGTGACCATTCCAATAATTGCTAAACCTGCAATACCAACATTTTCTAATATTAAAGATGGTGATTATACAAGTGGAGATGATATATTAACATTCAAATCAACCGCTATTGGCAGTTACCTGCAATACGAGATTTTCAAGCAAGATATTAACTACCTAGATGTATGGACATCAATTATACAAACAGGTTGGTCACCCAGTGATACAAACGTAACAGTGGCTATACCTACAGCGATGATGTTATCACCAGGGCAGTGGATACTAAAAATCAAATCTACAGATAAGCGTGGCGGATCAACCGAAAGCGTTCCGGTAACTGTTATTGTACCATCTGTATTACCTCCTAAATTCAATTCTAACAGTTTATATCTTATCGGAATGCCGGTATTGTCAACTAATCCCGTTCAATTACCTGATGGATATAAGATTGCAAAGTATAGTCCTGCTACAAGCCAGTATACTGATAATACTTTCCCTGTTTTAACTAACACCACATTTGATGAAAATAATGCCTATTGGGTTCGTAGTAGTTCTGAAGCAAACAATCTTAAATTTACCGGAACTATTATCACCGGTAACAAAAGCATCCCATTACATATCGGTTGGAACTTAATTCCCAATCCATATATAAATGATATTGCTTGGTCAATCAATGATATTCAAATATTCGATTCAAATAATGAAACATCAAAATCAATTGCAAACGCCTCTGATTTAGTGTTACCGTATGTATGGAAGTTTGAAGCTAACAACACAGAAGCAAAATTAGGACATTATGCATTAGTTTACGATAACACAGTAATCCCCGGAATTAATAATACTATTCCGGTGTGGGGTGGATTCTGGGTAAAAGCATATAAAGAATGTGAAATAATCATACCAAATCCTAATAATCAATACATGTCCAGATTATCAAAACGTAATTTATCCAATGGTTGGAGTACAAGAATTATTGCCAGTAGCAACTCCGGTTCTGCTGAAGTAGTCGTGGGTGTATCGGGTTCATCACGTAACTTAACATTATCAAATCCCCCATCATCACCTGTCGGTTCCGCAATTAACATTGCCGCCACAAGAAATGGCAGTCAATTAGCCGCAGATTTAATATCTGAAAATGATATTAAAGAATGGACATTAGTAATAAACAAAAACGAAGTAGCAAATGACAGCGTTGTTTTAAGTTGGCCGGATTTATCGTCAATTAATGGTAAAGAAACTATATCATTAACAGATGTATCAACCGGAAAAACATTCTCAATAAATGGTACGAAAAATTATGCGGTTAACTTTGCATCCGGTGAATCTTCACGAACTATTAAACTTGCGATTGTAAAAAGAACAGCATCAGTTTTACAAATATCGAATATTCATACCGATAACAAGCGTAATGGTGGTCAAGTAAAATTTGATTTATCATCCCCTGCAACTGTTACAATGTCTGTGCGTAATTTAGTGGGCAGATTAATAACAACTGCTACGTTAAATGCAGAAACAGCAGGAACCCAGACTATGTCATGGAACACTGACGGTAAATCTGCTGGCAGGTATCTAATTGAATTAAAGGCTGCTGATAAAGTCGGTAGATCAATTCGCGCGTCATCATTTATATCAATAAAATAAGGTGGGAATTATGAAAAAAATTATGTTATGGTTGACTGTTGCATTTATTAGTGTTATGTTAGTTGGTTGTTCATCTGACAGTGCTAAAACTATGACACCCAATAAAGTTAGCAACAGCAATACCGTGTTTACCATACAATGGGATTCAGCATCACGTGGTATCATTGCACCTTCCAATGTTATGAGCATCGTTGTTGAAATATTTCATGATGGTTCAGACGTACCGATTGATAAACAGACTACAAACAGACCTATTGCAATACCACCTAATGTATTACCAACTTTATCAACAATTATTTTTTTCGGATTACCGAATGAACAATTAACATTTTCTGTAAAATCATATGATCAGCCAAATGGTAGTGGTAACTTGATGTCATCAAGTAAGCAGACATTTACTCCCGAAATCGGATTATCAGAATTAAACTTAGCAATGCATACAGTGCCTGCATCATTATCAGCAAATCCACAACAAATAACTTTTGACGTGACTGATGTAATGCCCAAACCAGTGATAATCAGTGGTTTAGATAATAAATATAATCAAATATTCTTCCAGAAAGATGAACTTAAGTTCACGATACTAGACGAAAATATTGCTACCATTGTTCCTATTACAGATAGTATTACTCCAATCTATAATCAAAAACAAATTTTACCAAAAAATGTTGGACAAACTACATTACGGGTGGAATCAACAGTTCCAGGTTCCAGTGCATCTGTAGAAATACCGATTACTGTTACAAGTGTTACCTTTGACTCAGTTTCTATATATCCGGTAACTCCTTTAACATTAACCGGTGGCAGTGTCAGCATATCTTCTACTATAAAAGGAACCGTCCCTGTTAAGGTAGAAGCAATAATTTCTGGTGGTAACTTATTAATTCCCGAACGTGTCGTTTTTGGCGCACCTGAAGGTGACTATTATTTTGCTAACTGGCAAGCACCACCGAATGCATCAAATAATGGTATTGCAAATGTTTATACGGTTAAAATAGTAGCTACTACCAGCCAATACAAAAATTATGAAAAAACAGTTGGAACAGTAACCGTTAATGCAGCGGAAGTACCACCACCGATATATTAAAAACTATTATATAACAAAAAAAGCGCAGATAATGCGCTTTTTTTGTTATATTTAATGCACAATTGGGAAGAATAATTAAAACAAAATAAAGGAGTGGTAAAATGAAGATTTTACACATATCTGCTAATCCTAAACCTGCAGGAGAAGCAGCGTCTAAGAAAGTAACTGAAGCATTTTTAAATGCTTTATCAAGTGAAAATATTGTTACGACAATTGATTTATACGAAGATCAACCACCGTTCTACGATTATCCCGAATATCGTAATTTCTGGTATCCAATCTTTGTTCCTGAATATCAGCCAACGCCTGAAGAGATCTCGCATAGTGAATATGCATTAAGACATGGTAAAATATTTAATGACACAGATGTTTTAGTTATCACCGCACCTATGTGGAATTTTGGTCCTCCTGCTATATTAAAAGCATGGATTGACCAGATAATTTCACCGGGATTAACCTTTACTATGGATGCAACTGGTCCGCACCCAATTCACAACGTTAAAAAAACTATTTTATTCAGTGCGTCTGGTGGCACATATGCCGAAGGTGATACGAGAAACGGATTAATTGCAGTGGTAAAATCAGCGTTTGGATTTTCTGGAGTAAAAGATTTTGACTATGCATGGGCAGATGGTCAGAACTCATTCTTTTTCAAAGACTCCGCGGAAAGATTAGAATCTGCGATACAAAAAGCTAAATCTATTGCGATTTCTCTTTAAAAAACAATCATCGGGATTGCTAAAAACAATCCCGATAATTTTCCGTTAATAATTTATAATTTGTTGAGTTATATTCCATCCTTCAACCGCAATAACGTTTATTTCTTCTTTCCTCTTTTCCAAATGCATATAATAACCTCTGGCTTTCTGAGGAGTAAGTTTTACTGTTTTCATTTCTCCGGGCATTAACGCATATATCCAACTATCTGCCCCATACAACCAGTGGCCATCCGGTCGAAATATTCGTATGCCAATAGCAGCAATTTTGCCGGTATTTTGTAACTTAACATTTAATATTTCATCAATTTTAATACATTCAACACGTATATCTGTATCCGGTAATGTGACTAAAGGTGCTAAAATTGGTGCATTACATGATGAAAACAAATAATCATTAGAATGTATTTGATTTCCACGACGATATAAACTTAATCTTAGCAAGAATAATTCCTGTATTCCTTTAGGTATTACCCATTCAATAGCACCTACACGGATTGATGCGTTTGGGTGAGACAATGTATTAATATTACCATTGTTTAACATCTGATTTTCTAATGTAATCAGTTCCCAATGAATTTCCAAAGGTTGAGATTCTTCTTTAGAATTAATTAAATGCAGTTCGGCAAAAAAAGTATCACCAGGTTTCCAACCTATCCGCGCAAACTTGGCAGAAACTATTTCCTTACAATATGACTTCGCCAATATATTATATGCAGGTCTGGGATTGCCAAAATAATCTATTAATGCCGGTGATATAAAATTAGGCCATGGTTCATTCAAATGCCATAACATAATACCAGAGCAATGCCATTTACGACGTCTATTTGCTTCAATAATATACCTTACAGATTCGACTTGTAATAATTGACTGGCATGAATATAGTCATCCATTCTTGTAATAGTCCCGAATAATTCATTTACCATCTGGATATCAATCCAGCGACCACCGCGATTACGCCAGAATAAATTTTCATTTGATGGTGGCCACAACTTGTTTTCTCTTGTCACTAACCGCATAACGTCGTGATTTGCTGCCCCCGGACACCCGGCAGAACCTACAAATAATGGGTTAACACCATTCAAGAAACTATATTCATTTTCAGGCCCTAAATATGCAAATGGCCCATGTATATCATGTTGTTGATCCGCTGTTTGTTCAGCATTATCAACAGTCGGAAATCCCATAAACCCGAATGGTGTTGTTGGGAAGAAAATGCGATCAATATCATATTCTGTAATAATTTTTTGTAGTAATTTTAATAACGGATCTCTGTTTGTTGCCGGTAATCCATCACGATTTTGTAAATTGTCACCGCCACACCAGGCAATTAATGAGGGATGATTTCTTCTTGAACGTATGAGTTCAGGGCCATGTGATTCCCATAAAGATAAAGATCGCGCATCTGTAGCAGTTATACAATTCTTACCTGAACCTGCTAATGGTAAATCCTGCCAAATCATTATTCCCAATTCATCACATTTTTTATAAAACACAGGACAACCGATACCACCACACCCCCATATTCTTACAACATTGACATTTGCATCAATTAATAATTTTAGATAATGATGAATTTTATCGACGTTATTAACTCCGCGTAAATGATCTATCGGCATTATTATAACACCTTTTATAAATAAAGGTGTCCCATTTACCACTAATGTATATGGCATAATGGCGTTATGTGAATTCTCGTTTTTAACATAACGAATATCTCTGATACCAAATAATGTTTCTTGTCTATCTGCTAAAGCGCCGTCTGAACTGAATACTTCAGTAACCAATAGATACATTTTCTGTTCGCCATATCCGGCAGGCCACCACAATTGTGGATGTCGTAACTGGTGTTCAATAGATAAATGAGCCACTCCTTTAGTACCGGCATGTTTACTTCGTTCAGATATAATCTTAGCTTCACCATCAAAAATAGTGCTTTGAACTTCATAATTGCCACTGCTACATTGTAATGATGCGGAAACAGAAACAACAGCAGTATCTGTGTGTAAATTTATTGATGATCTTACCGATAGATCAGTAAAATGATATTTTCCAACACCATATAATTTTATTGAACCAGGAATGCCGACATTTATATACCTGGTACCAAAGTCCCACTTTGTACCAAATCTGGGTGAAACATCATGGTTATGCTCTGTTGAACCGAATTGATTCTGGTTTTGCGAAGATGAACCGATGAAAATCTGTATACGATTAGTTTTATTTGATATTAAATATTCAGTAACATCCACATCAAATGTTGCACCATATCCATCAATATCACCTACATGCTTTCCATTTAATACAACGGTGGCAGACGGGTCAACAGTAGCAATAGATAAAATTACTCTTCTACCACGTAATGTATCAGGAGGAATAAATAAACAACTATATTCCCAATGTCTTGCCCAAACCCATTCTGATAATTTACTCTGATCTTCCCAATATGGATTGGGAATAGCGTCTGCAGACAACAAATCAGCCTGAACAGAACCAGGCACATGCCCAATGTATGGTCCCATTTCAAAACCGGCTCCTAAATGCTTATTGGCAGGTCGCCATTGGTCAGCATAGTAGCCGTATAATTTCCAATCTTCGTTATCTAACAGAAATTCTGCTAAATGCATTTATAACTCCGAATTCATTATTAAATAATTATTTAAAGTTTTTTTTCGTTTATTAAGTATAATATACAAAACTTACGGGAATTTGGATATAATATTTCTATCTAAATGGAGGAAATATGCGAAGAATTATTTGGAACTGGGTAATTAGCTCAATTGCATTATGGTTGGGGACATCAATTTTAAGTCCTGAAGTATCTATTACCACCCCACCATGGTATAATATCTTTTGGATTTCCGCATTGCTTGGCCTGACAAATGTCTTTGTTGGATTACTGACATTTTTAATTAAAGTATTAACATTACCTATCAATATTTTAACAATGGGGTGTTTTGGATTCTTCATATCACTTATCATGAATAGTATCGCGATTTATTTTGTAAGTTCTAATTTTGCACCTACAGTATTTCATGTCGCATCATTCAAAACAGGTTTTGAACTTGCATTATTAATGTCAATATTCAGTAGCATATTAACCATGATACTACCTTTCAAAGGAAACAAAAGTTAACTATACTTAACACCGGCATTAATAAATCTTAAATAATTTTCTTGTTGCCGTGGAGTTAAGACTTTTTCATATGGTCCGGCAGATGGTGATAACATAAATCTTTTACCTTTACATTCATCCATCACTTTTTTAACTTCCATTTCCATTTCATCAGGTGTTAATCGCTGAAATTCATCATACTGAATATTGCCTATTAAACCTATCTTATCCCCAACTATTTCAAATGCTTCTGTGAAAGTACAAAGATCGGAAGAGCACACGTCTGAACTCCAGTCACATTCAGAAATCTCGT
>CAZNLA010000217.1:0-8782 GCA_964573385.1 uncultured bacterium | reverse complement strand
CTATAAACCACAGGTATACGCGGTAGGCATGGTGGATGCTACGTTACCGGGGAATATGAATAAATATGCCGGTTTTACCATCGGGGTTGTTGCCGGTATCCCGATACTGGATGGCGGACGGCGACGGGCAGAAACCACCGAAGCACAGCAGGCTATTACCCGGGCAAACGCCAACCATAATACTGTTGAGTTGCAGGTACGTGCTGATGTTGCAATTGCGGAAAGCAAAATGAATGCGGCAAAGCAGAATATAGAAACCGCGGCAACACAGGTTGTCGCCGCGAAAGAAGTCTATACCGTTGCAGAAGCCCGGTATGCTGCAGGGAAGGGTACTATTGTTGAGTTGCTGGATGTTCAGCGGATTCTTACCGAATCGCAGCAAAACCTGGTTATTTCAAACGCGCAATATAAATCATCTTTGGCCGCCATTTACCTTGCAATGGGTATTGACGGTGTAGAAAAGGATAAGTAATATGAAAAGATTTTTAATTTTTGCATTTATGATACTAACAGTAACTGCTTTTTCTGCAGAAGTGCAAACCGCAAAAGCGGGGAAGTTTACTGTTGAACTGGCTTCTCAGCCTGTTATACCAACTGTTGGCGAAAATCTCTTTATAATAACCCTTAAAGATGGTGACAAACCGTTGACTGGCGCGGATGTTAATGTGCATATTGACATGACAACTATGCCAATGCCGGCAGATACGAAAGCGGCACCCGGCAGAAATAATGGTGAATACGGCGCCACAGTAAATTTATCGATGGCAGGACAGTGGAAAATAGATATTGCGGTACAACAAATGGCCGGTATGAAAATGGATGGCGATGGTACTGCACAATTTATTGTTGATACCGGCAAAGGTATTACCGCGAAAAATAGTAGTATGAAAATTCCATGGATGAAGGTAATAATCACTGTTATAATTTTAATGGTTCTGTTGCTGATAATCTTTTATCGCCGCATATCACCCAAAAATCGTGGTTATATCTCCGGATCATTAACCTTAATAATCGTTTTGGTCGCAACTATACTGGTCGTAAATAAATACCGCGACCCAAAGACATCAACTGTTATCGCGTCGGCGAATATGGATATGTCGGCGCAGGCGGCACCGGGGACAGTGGCAGTAGAGACTGAAAAGGTAATGGCTGACAGTTTTCAACCGAGTGTAAATTATACCGGTACTGTAATGCCAGACCAGGAAATTGATATATTTCCGCGGGTGACGGGCAGGCTTGTCACTATGCCATTTTACCCCGGTGACAAAATAACTGCCGGACAGGTGGTAGCGCAGTTGGATACCAGCGAACTTGCGGCGAAGGAAGCGCAGGCACTGTATGGTTCTTTAAGCGCAACCCAGGGGATATCCGCGGCAAATGCCGATATCGCGACTGCCCGTGCGGAATACGCGAAATCACTGAAATCGGTGGATCTGGCTAACAGCACGTATCTTCAGGTAGAATCTGGTGCAAGGGCAGCAGAGGGGGCGTTAAAAGCCGCGCAAAGTGATGTTACCACTGCACGCAAAATGGCAATGGAAGCAAGCAGTGCGGTACAAACCAGCATGGCCGGGGTGGACGCCGTTAATGAAACTGTGAATCAGGCACAGAGCGATGTAGATAGTGCCCAAGCGGATGTATTGTATTGGACAGACGAAATAGCCAGAGAAAAGAAATTATATGAACAAGGTGCAATAGCAAAAGAAGAATTGGACCGCGAAACCGCACAGTCAACTGCCGCAATGGCGAAGTTGAACCAGGCAAAGGCGGCTTTACGGGCAGCACAGGCGAATGTTAAACGAGCAAATCAGGAAGTGCAACAGGCAAAGGCGCGGCAGGAATCAGCACAATCGGTAATCGCAACTGCGGAAGCACGGGTAGAACAAGCCATGGCAGAACGCGATAGCGCGCAACAGAAAATTATTGAGGCAAAAGCAGGTGTTGACACCGCAAAGGCAGATGTCCGTGCTGCAGAATCAGTGATAACCGGTGCGTCTGCAAAAGCAGGCATGGCAAATCAATCCGCCAAACAGGCAAGGGCATCGCTGACAGAAGCAAGCACGGTGAAAAGTTACACCACCATCCGCGCGGGTATTTCCGGGGTGGTCACAGCACGTAATTTACCTCAAGGCACTCTGGTGCAACCTGGGATGTCAATCCTGAAAATCGCGAAGATTGACGTTGTCCGCATCCAAACGACTATCTCTGAAGCCGATTTGTTAAAAGTAACCATCGGGTCTACCATGCACGCACATACCATTGACGCGCCGGATAAACCTGTATCCGCGTTGGTATCCGCTATCTTCCCGGTACAGGATACAACTTCGCGCACGGCCATTGTTGAAGCGAGGATTCATAATACCGCCAATCGTCTACGTCCCGGGCAATACTTATCTGTAGACATATTGTCTGAAAAAAATAAAGTTTCTGAATTGTCTGTACCCACCACCGCGTTGACAGTGCGCGACGGTGCATCCAGCTTATTTATTATTGTTGATGATGGATTGCGGAAAAAGGCGAAACGCGTTAAGGTCACCACCGGACAGATAAATAATACCAGAACAGAAATCTTAAGTGGTATTAAAGAAGACGATGAGGTGATTGTTTCTGGTCTGTCTAACCTGCATGATGGCGATTCGGTGACAGTTTTAAATAATCATACAACTGCTGTTAAAACGAAATCTGCATTAAAACCACAGGTAAAACAGTGGTACCATTGTCCTATGGATTTAGAAATGGAAAGTCTTAAACCGGGGAAATGCCCTAAATGCGGTATGGATTATGTGCCTTTTGATAAGAAACAGGTAAATTAATGACTAATAATAAAAATAACGATACGAATACAGATAAATCTCATGCGTTTAATATCTCCAAATGGAGTATTGACCATCCGTATCCGGTAATCGCGTTTTTTGTCGGTGTGGTTATCATGGCTATTCTGGCGATAGGTTATTATATGCCACGGCGGATGATGCCATATGTTGAAAGCCCAATGGTTGGTATCGTATCAATGATGCCTGGGTTATCTGCCGAAGAGATGGAAACATATATCTCAAAACCTATCGAAGAACAGATGGTGAATGTGAAAGGTTTAAGATATCTGCGTTCTTCATCACAGGATGGGCTTTCAATTGTATCATTGGAATTTCCATATGGCACCGATATGAAAAAAGCTATATTTGATGTCCAGGCATTAATGAATGTGGCGCAATCGAATCTGCCGGCGACCGGCGCAAACCTTAAACCGTCATGGGTGCTGGCAATTGACCCGTTAAATCTGCCGGTATTGGCACTTTCATTAACCGGTGATAGCCGTTGGACAAAAGACCAGTTGCGTGAACTGGCGGATAATGAAATCGTAAATAAATTAAAAACAGTGCCTAATGTTTATTCGGTGGTGCCTTTCGGTGGTTATCGCCGACAATTACAGGTTAGTATAGACCGTAATAAATTGGCAGCATATGGGTTAAGCATCACTGCGGTCCGTGATGCCATTGATAAATACAATGTCGCCAAACCCGGTGGCACATTAACATCCGGCGATAACGAAACAATAGTGCGTTTGAATAGCATAACAGCAACGCCGGAAGATTTATTAGCTTTGCCGATTATTTCCTCTACCGCAAACTCACCGGGTGCAATATCGCGGGTGGTCTATCTGCATGATATCGCCACTGTTGCGGATACCCATTGGGAACGTCGCAGTGGCTACCATTACCTGCATTGGAAAAATGGAAAAGGTGTCATCGATAACTCCATCGAAGTCGCTGTCCTGCAGGATCCTGATGCGTCGTCACCAAAGGTTATTGCCGGCATTAAAAAAGAATTGAAATTATTACAGCAGCAATATCCCGGTGTAACATTTGATATCGCTTATGATAACACCCATTTCGTTAGCATACTTTTTAAAAATATGTTTGTTGAACTTGGCATTGCGATATTGCTTACTGGTATAGCCATATTATTGTTCCTGGGTGAATGGCGCGGAACCTTAATCAGTTTAGTCACCATCCCGGTGTCACTGGCACTGGCAATATTATTGCTTATTCCACTGGGCATGACATTAAATTCCAGCACCCTTATCGGCTTGTTACTGGTTATAGGGCGACTGGTGGACGATTCTATCATAGACATCCATGCGGTTGAACGCCATTTGCGCATGGGTAAAAACCCGCGTAACGCCACCATTGATGGCATTACCGAGGTGCGGTTGTCGGTAATCGCCTCTACCATTGTATTATGTCTGGCTTTAATTCCTTTGCTTTTCAGTGGTGGTATTACTCAGCAAATGTTTGTAGGTCTGGTTTGGCCTATTATTCTCGGGTTGCTGGCATCTATGCTGGTATCCTTCACCCTTACTTCAATTATGGCGGCGGCATTGCTTAAACCACATGAAGAACTGGTTGAGGAACGCAGCAGTTGGCTATATGTTCGTATACTATTGCCGGTGCAGAGACGGTTGGAAGGTATGGAAGCGGGTTATGAACGGTTAATTCGTTGGATGCTTAAACACCGGTTTGTTAACATGGCGCGGGTATTGGCGACAATTATCATCGGTTTCGGCTTTTACTATTTCATCGGTTCAGAGATGATGCCACTGGCAGACGTGGGGCAGGGGTATGGCGCGTTGGAAATGCGACCGGGTACTTCTTTCGCCGCCACAGAAAAAGCGGTGAATAAAATTGAGCAGATAATGCTTAAATACCCGGAAATCGAAAAAGTATCCATCGAAATAGGCGCGGAAACAGCATTCGAGTCCACCGGCGCGTATTATACCGGTTACGCCATGCCGTCAGTAAACGCGGCGACTTTCATGATTACCCTGTCTGATAAGACAGACCGTAAAAAAGATATCTGGCAGATTATAGATAATGTTCAACGCGAAGCGATGGCCAGCATCCCCGGTATTCGACGATTCCAGATAAAAGAGATGGGGTCAGACGTAATGGCGTCCAGTGCGGCACCGGTGCAATTGCTGGTTTACGGTAAAGACCCGCAAACCGTTGCCGACCTTGGCAACCAGGTGGCGGATATCGCCAGAAAAACGCCGGGGATGTATCAGGTAGCGTCAAGTTGGGATATGAGCATGCCGGATTACGAGGTGAAAATAGACCCGGTGCGCGCGGCCCAGGTGGGGATGAATGTGGCTGATATTGCTGACCAGGCCTATTATTTGTTAAAAGGTGGGTTAACCAACGAGTTTTGGCGTTTACCAAATCTGCGGCAAAACACTATTTTAGTGCGTTACGCAAAAGAAAACCGCGGTGGCGCCAGCGATTTATTGAATACCTTCATTACTGCCCCGGATGGACGGCAATTGCCATTAAGCGCGTTGGGGTCGGTAAAGTATAGATTGGCCCCGTCAGTTATCGAGCATGATGGGTTGCGCACCGCAGTAAATATCAGCGGGTATTATCGTCCGGGGAGCAGGCCTTCCATGGATTTATCCATGGATGTGCAGATGCAGGCAATGCAAAAACTGAATTTCCCCCCGGGGTACGGCATTGAAACCCGAGGCGATATGACGCAAATGATGGATTCCTTTAAACGCATGCTGATAGGATTGGTAATTGCGGTAATATTTATCTATCTCATCCTTGTCGCACAATTCCGCGGTTTCCTGCAACCATTACAGATGATATTCTCGCTCCCCCTGGAGTTATCCGGCGTATTCCTGTTCCTGTTTTTAATGCACCAGGCATTCAGCACCGTTTCTATACTGGGGGTAATAGTCCTTACCGGCATGGATATCACCACGGCAATATTGTTGATAGACCTGATAATGAAATACCGCGAATCCGGCATCCCACGCGACGAAGCGGTTGCCACCGCATGCCCACAAAGACTCCGCCCTATTTTAATGACGGCAATGATAACCATCATAGTCATGATCCCCGTTGCCTTCTTCCCCAAAACCGGCATGGACGCATACAGTCCACTGGCAACCGCAGTAATAGGCGGCCTAACCATCGGCACCATCCTATCCCTGCTGGACATCCCAATATTGCATACCTATGCCGATGACTTTATACAGAAAATAACAACATTGAGAAAGAAAATAATGAAGTAGTTTACAGTTTTCAGTTTTCCATTATTTACAATTTACAATTTACAATTTACAATTTGCAATTTACAATTTGCAATTATCTGTCCCATTCATCAGATTCATTAACAATGTCTGTCACCGTTTGGAACAGGGTCGCGGCCCGGCTAGATTTGAAGAGAGAAGGTTGATGAGTGAAGAGTGAAAATTTCTGAACCCTGATTAACTTGATTAAAGGATTTTCCTGAGTTTTGAATTGTTAATATCAAGTTAATCATTGAATCATGAAAATCATGGTTCAGAAAGAAAATTTCACTCTTCTAAATTTCACCATTCACTCTTCAGAAAGCCGGGCTCTCGCCCAGTTCCAAACAGTGACCATTCCTGACACCATTCTTTTTATTGTGACCTGAAATATACATGAAAAATAATTTTCAATTTTGCATTTTTAATTTTTAATTATAATAACCTTTCCGTGGATCTCAGTGTCTCCTCAGTGCATCTCTGTGTAACTATGAAGAATTATTTTTAATTTTGCATTTTTAATTTTTAATTGGTTTCCATTCTTCTCTGCAGCAAATCAATAAAACTGTTCACCTGGTGGGATTCGGAGATGCCGGTTTTGCACCAGATTACGAAATGTTCGCAGTTGTTTGTCAGCAGGTTGTAATTTGTCTCGCCAATCCGCGACTGTGCCCGTTCCACCGTTTCATCTGCCGAATATACTTTGTATTCAATCGACTTAATAAAATCCCATAATTTTTTCTGGTCAAAAATCCGGATATTCACTATGTTAAGATAGATATTTGCATAATCTGCAACTGCAATTTCTCTTTGCGTTGGTGGTGCATAACTATCCGGGAAATCCAGGATGAAACAACTGGTTGTATCAGAATCACCCAGAAACTCGCGGTGGGTAACTTCGCGTATCATCATCTCGTCACCCATATCGGCACCCGGGGCAGCATAATGGATAATGCAATCTTCGCTTACATAAACACCGTAATGGTCATACATTCCGCGATGCACGCCGATAATATCGCCCGGTTCCGCGATAATCCTCTCCTGTTCTTTCCGTTCTGTTTCGCGTTCATCCGCCTCCCGCGCTTCCCGTTCCTCGCGAATCTCACTTGGAAACCTGTAATCATCGCGACCCTCAACCACCATCGTCTGGTACCCTTTGGTGGTAAAATCCTGCAGGTCTTCCCCCGCGTCAGAAAGAATCTTCCCCAAATCCTTCCCACCCTCAATAAAAATCTGTAAAAACCCCGAAAAGCTCATAACAGCCTCCTTTAATTATTCAGGTTACCATGGTGATAACCTGATAATTAAATGATACCGCAGGTGGTAGGACATAAGTTGTCCAGTTAAATCAAATTGATGAAGTTATTTTGTATGTTGATTATTCCATTCTGGTTTATATTTATAAATAAGTGATAATTCTAATTGACAAGCAATATAAGAAACTTCTGAATTATTACCAGTAATAATTATTGAAATTTGCAATTCTGATTTATGCTCATACATTTTTTGACCTGAATGATGAGATCTTGAACTTTCACTTTTACGAGTATAGTCATTAAGACGTTTTCTGAAACCACCATTATTCCTTTCAGTTGCGCGACCAATATATACAATTTCACCATTAAGTTTTGCACAATATACACCAACATAAGTAGCATAAGCACTGAAATCACTACCACTTAATGTGCCAACATGTTTCCTCTTAGACTCCCATTGACTAAGTGATTTATTACCCAGTTTTTCTGGAGAAGATGTCATAGATGAACTATCGGTAATAAGTTCTTTATTCCAAGCATATTTTCAAAAATTTTATCAAAGAATCCCATAATTTTTCTTATTTTATGCTATACCGATTGTTTGAACACAACTTAAATTCATGCCATTGATTGTCATGAGCGCTCGTTTTTATAGCATTGTCGGGCTTCCAACGGCATCATGAAGTACAATTTCTTAAACCAGTATAAGCGGTTATAACTCTGACTAAATTGTATAACTGTATTTTGTTGTCTCATTATATTGAAAAGAGTCTTCTGCAAATTCTTCCCCCTCAACAAAAATCTCATAGAACCAGAAAAACTCAAATCAGTTATCTTTAATTATTCAAGTTACCAAGTTGATAATCTGATAATTATATGATATCACAGCTGGTAGCACATAGACTGTTCTGCTATATGCTTTTTTAAAAAGAATGATTTAGTCAATACTTTACAAAAAATTATCTATCATTTGTTAGCATGGATTTATTATTTGATTCTTGTGTAAGCAATAGTTTAGCATTTTCAAAATCATTATTACCATTCATTAAAACATTCATAGCATTATCTAATTCAATGTGTGCATTTCGTGCCATTGTCACTTCTTTAATGGTATTAACAACTTTACCTATACTTTTTTTTGTGTCAAAATAACCTTGATCTATTAAATGCCTGATACGTACTGGAGAAAAATCTAATAATGCTTTTGAACCATTAATATTGATGGGTTGTGATGGTCGAATTTCTAAACAAGTGACGGATTCCCATTCATAACGATTCCATAGAGAATCATCAGATATCGATACTACAATAACATGTGTGCAACCAGCCGAAATTAATGGAGTAATTGGGGTGTTACCTTGACAACGCACTCTATCGCCCATGCCACCATCACGATAAAGTTGATCACCTACTTTAACTGATTTAACATATAAAATTGATTTTTCAACAAATGGACTAT
>CAZNLA010000216.1:0-8818 GCA_964573385.1 uncultured bacterium | reverse complement strand
CCTTTACTTATCTTGTCAACATAATCCGCGGCTACATTCAATGGGCCGATAACGGCATCCAGGGTTTCATTAACACCATTAACAATCTTCTGGAAATCGCCATAATGTTTACTTGCATCCGCGCGGGTTGCCAATTTACCGGCAATAGCGGCATCAGACAACATACCTGCATCACTTACCAGCGAATTAACCGCTTCAATACACATATTCAAATTGTTCTTAATATTATTAAAATCACCATTATAGTTTTCAGTAATTTTTGCAGGAATGTTGCCTTTGCTTATTTTATCAACATAGTCCGCGGCAACATTCAATGGGCCGATAACGGCATCCAGGGTTTCGTTAACACCCTGGACAATCTCTTTATATCCACCACTAAACTTACTTACATCACCACGGGTTGCCAATCTGCCTTCGATACCTGCCTTACTTAACATGCCGGCTTCGGAGACTAATCCACGCAAACTGACAATGGTCTGGCGTAACGCCGGATTAATTTCATCATGATCATCAAAGTTTTTAACATCAGTGGTTAAATCACCACCGCCAATCTGCTGTATAACCTTAACTACTCCCTGCAGAGAATCAGCAAATCTATCCATGGTGCCAGCCAATATACCAATCTCATCCGTTCTGTCCATTTTTAGGCGTTTACCTAAATGACCATAGGACAATTCCTGCATCATCTCAACACCCAGGTTGAGAGGTTTGGTTATAGAATTAGTAAGATACACACCTATTGATACCGCGACTATAAACCCAAAACAAACAGTAATAATTAAATATAACATGGCTTTGTTAGCATCTTTAGTGTTACCATCTGACGTCTCTTTAGCAATATCTTCTTTCAATTTTTGCATAGCTTCCAAGTCAGCCTGAAATTGCTTGGCAACTTTCAGCATATCACCATCCATCAACTTATATGCCGCAGCATAATTATTCTTTTCATCAAAATCAACAATTTGTTTGAAATAACCATCAAATTCTGTTTCATCTTTCTTTATTTCTTCAAACATTTTTTTGCCTTCAGCAGTAATCAATGATTCTTCTATCAGGCTAAGATTTTCATCCAATATCTTTTTTAATTCATCTATTCTGTCAACTTTTGCCTGATGACTTTTAGTATCATTAATTCGTATCATATCCCGCATGTTGACACGTATCTGATGAAATGAAGCCAATGCCCGTCCTATCTGACCCAGTGGAACTGTGCATTTTTCATACAGTTTGGTATCAGCATCATCGGCTCTTTTTAAATTAACGATGCCATATAATCCAATACCAAGCGCGATAAGCGCGACAATAATGAAACCGCCGATTAATTTCGGACCGATTTTCGTCTTGTTCAAATTGAACATAAGAGATACCTCCTTACCACGGAACAGGTTTAACATTAGATGAGATAAAATGAAATTATAAACAACATTTAACATCATTAAATATCAATTTTATACAATATAGCACACGATACAACAATATGCAATAGGTAAAACGGCAATTTGTAAAAAAAATATAAAATATTTATACACAAGATATAAAATGTTAAGAAGAAATGAAATATAGAATGCCAGAACGGCATTCCGTATGATTTCAAATAGTCACAGGACTTTCGCTTAAGGTCACTTCGACAGGCTCAATGACCTGTCGCTGAGCCTGTCGAAGCGACCAATTTCATCCATATTTTTGCTAAAAAGCGAACGTCCTGTAGTCAGTTAATAATTTCTGACCTTTCAGTTTCAAAGACAAAATGTCATATCGACAGGTTAAGCAACCAGTCACTGAGTTTGTCGAAGTAACCTTAAACGAAAATCTCCTAATAAAAAACTCCCGGTGACTTGTTGGAGGTTAAGTCACCGGGAGTTTTTTACGTTGTCACTTTATATTGTCTTATTACGAAACTTTAAAGGTGGTCAATACAGACCTTACCTTACCAGCCAAATTAGTTACTTCTCTGCTGGCGGCGGTCATTTCTTCAACCAGTGCATTCTGTTCTTCCGCGGCGGCAGATAACTCTTCTGATGTTGCCGATGACTGTTCAGTTACTGCGGCGACCTGTTCAATTGCTTTGGTAACCTCTGTTGATGATGCAGCCATCTCTTCAGTTGCGGCGGTGGCCTGTTCTGTAACAGACGATACATTCTCAACAGCCGACATTACTAATGATGCGCTTTGTTCAACCTCTACGCATACCTTACCGACTTCATTTGCCTGGTATACAACCTTATCAACGGCACCGAGAATCGCTTTCAATGCATTTCCAGCCTGGTTAGCCATTCCTACACCGGCATCAATCTCTCTTGAGCCAACAACCATTGAAGATACTGCTTCACTGATGCCTTCCTGAATGCCACGGATAAGAGCAGCGATTTCTTTTGTCTGTCCTGCAGAACGTTCTGCAAGTTTGCGAACTTCATCAGCAACAACCGCGAATCCCTTGCCATGTTCACCGGCACGGGCGGCTTCAATTGCAGCATTTAACGCCAACAGGTTAGTCTGTTCGGCAATATCGTTAATTGCTTCCACAATCTCGCCAATCTTTTTACTTGCTTCGCCCAGCGCGTTAACATTTTTCGATGTTACATTGGCGGCTTCTTTAACCCGATCCATACTTTGTAGCATTTCATCGGTCTTTGCCGCGCTTTCCTGTGCTACCCCACCGGCATTCTGCGCATCGCTCTTTGCATTACCGGCGGCCTCAATAATTCGTTTGATAGCGGCCTGTGACTGTTGTGCTGCAAGGGCGGCCTGTTCAGCACCGGTTGCCTGGACCTGTGCACCGCGTGCAACTTCTTCAATTGCCCGTTGCAACTGTTCCATATTATTGGCGGCTTCGTTTGAACTGCGTGATGTTTCGGTAGAACCCGATGCAACCTGCTGTGCGCCATTCGCGACTTCCTGACTTGCCTTACCCACACTTTCTGATGCGGTTGATACCTGGTTTGAACTATCTGCAACCAGTGCGGCTATCGAAATAATCTCCGTAACAGTATTTTCCAGAGCTACCATAGCGTTATTCAGGTTATCTTTAATCTTGCTGAAATCACCCTGATAATTGCCAACAACACGGGCAGTTAAATCGCGGGTAGCTAATTTAGCCAACACATCTGATGCTTCGTTAACCGGGATTACGATGGCATCGAGGGTTTCATTTACCCCTTCGACAATCTTACGGAAATCACCATAATGTTTGGTTGCATCAGCACGGGTTGCTAATTTACCGGCAACTGCCGCATCGCTTAACATCTTGGCATCTATTACCATTGCATTTACAGCTTCAATACATACATTCAGGTTATTTTTAATATTATTAAAATCACCATTATAATTGTCAGTAATTTTCTGTGGAATATTACCTTTACTTATCTTATCAACATAGTCTGCTGCGACATTCAACGGTCCGATAACTGCGTCAAGGGTTCCGTTTACTCCACTAACTATCTTCTGGAAATCTCCATAATGTTTGCTTGCATCCGCACGGGTTGCCAGTTTACCGGCGATGGCCGCGTCTGATAACATGCTTGCATCACTAACCAATGCATTTACAGCATCTATACATACATTCAAATTACCCTTAATTGTGTTGAAATCACCATTATAATTGTCAGTAATCTTCTGAGGTATGTTACCTTTACTTATCTTATCAACATAGTCCGCGGCAACATTCAATGGTCCAATAACAGCATCAAGGGTTTCATTAACCCCCTGAACAATTCTGCGGAAATCACCGTAATGCTTGCTTGCATCGGCACGGGTTGCCAGTTTACCGGCAATAGCCGCATCAGACAACATACCTGCGTCCGTAACCAATGCGTTTACAGCGTCAATACATACATTTAAATTACCCTTAATGGTGTTAAAATCGCCATTATAATTATCAGTAATCTTCTGTGGGATATTACCTTTACTTATCTTATCAACATAATCCGCGGCTACATTCAATGGACCGATAACCGCATCCAGAGTTTCATTAACACCTTTAACAATCTTCTGGAAATCACCATAATGTTTACTTGCGTCCGCGCGGGTTGCCAGTTTACCGGCTACAGCAGCATCCGACAGCATACTTGCGTCACTGACCAGCGAATTAACCGCATCAATACACATATTCAAATTGTTCTTAATATTATTGAAATCACCATTATAATTTTCAGTAATTTTTGCAGGGATATTACCTTTACTTATCTTATCAACATAATCCGCGGCTACATTCAATGGGCCAATAACGGCATCCAGGGTTTCATTAACACCCTGAACAATATCTCTATATCCACCACTAAACTTGTTCGCGTCACCACGGGTCGCCAATCGGCCTTCAACGCCTGCTTTACTTAACATGCCGGCTTCTGCAACCAAACCACGCAAACTAACAATGGTCTGACGTAACGCCGGATTAATTTCATCCTTGTCATCAAAGTTCTTAACATCAGCAGATAAATCACCCGAACCAAGCTGTTGTATAACTTTTACCACTCCCTGCAAGGTGTCTGCAAAATTATCCATGGTGGCAGTTAATATACCAATTTCATCTGTTCTATCCATCTTCAAACGTCGACCCAGATGACCCAGAGATAACTCCTGCATCATATCAACACCCTGGTTTAGCGGACGTGTTATAGAATTGGTAAGATACACGCCAATTGATACCGCTACTATAAACCCAAAACAAACAGTAATAATCAAATATAACATGGCTTTGTTGGCTGTTGCTGTATTAGTATCTGACGTATCTTTGGCAATATCTTCTTTCATCTTCTGCATAGATTCTAAATCAGCCTGGAATTGCTTGGCTACCTTCAGCATATCGCCATCCATCAATTTGTATGCCCCAACAGCATTATTCTTTTCATCAAAATCAACAATTTGTTTGAAATAACCATCAAATTCAGACTCATCTTTCTTTATCTCTGCATATAACTTTTTCCCTTCCGGAGTTACTAATGATTCTTCAATCAGGCTAAGGTTCTCGTCCTGTATCTTTTTCAATTCATCAATTCGGTCTTCTTTTTCTTTTTGAGCCTTGGGATCTGTTATTCGTATAATATCCCGCAAATTAACGCGCACCTGATGAAATGATGCCAGTGTCCTTCCTATCTGCGCCAGTGGAACTGTACATTTTTCATACAATTTGGAATCTGCATCATCGGCAGTTTTTAAATTAACTATGCCGAACAATCCAACACCAAGCGCGATAAACGCGACAATAATGAAACCGCCGATTAATTTCGGACCGATTTTCGTCTTGTTCAAATTGAACATTTAGAGATACCTCCTACCCATGGAACATGTTTAAAGTTATTAATGAAATCAAATAAAGCATTAAACAATATTTAACATCATTAAATATTAATTTTACACAATATAGAATAATTTAAAACAATATACAATATAAAAATTATATTTATTTAAAAATTCATATCAGTAAAAAAATATCATGGTTGATTTTATTACCTATATATTATTCAACATATTTGACAAAAAGTAATATCAGGTAATAACCTGATATCTTATGAAGTAATGTTGGTATATTTCAAAATCTACTGTAGATTTAATAACAAAATATGAATCTGATACCAAATAATCTCTGAATCATTATTAATACGGATAGAAAAAATGTAAAAATACGGATATAGATTTATCGAAAATCAGTTTTCTAATCATTGATTTTAACCCGGTAACTTAATAGTATCTACTCTGAACTTATATTAATCAAATATTTTAAGACTTTTTAACCATTTAATATCCAATTCGTAGAAAAATCAGAGCACTAATTATTACTTACATATAAAGTGGCTAATTACGAAATACGAATGAAAAAAGTCGTGATAATCACAAAGGTTACTTCGAATTTTTAACCATTAGACTAAAAAGTGAACATATTTTTATTATTCAAGCATAATAAAATCAAATTTAATACAGATGATAATACAAAAAATTAAAAAATATACTAAATATACCGGAATAGTCATCTTTCTTTATATATTCATCTGGACTATCAGTGAAAAATTATGTAAAATAAGCGCAGAGAGCATAATCCTGAGGTGAGGTTTTAAATATGACAGACAAATCAACATGGCGTAATAAAGTCGGACTGGCTGAAATGTTGCGCGGCGGTGTAATTATGGACGTTACCAATGCAGAACAGGCAAAGATTGCTGAAGAAGCAGGTGCAGTTGCGGTAATGGCGTTAGAACGGGTACCGGCCGATATTCGTGCCCAGGGTGGCGTAGCCCGTATGTCTGACCCGAAAATGATAAAAGATATCATTGCGTCAGTATCTATACCTGTAATGGCGAAAGCGCGCATCGGCCATTTTGTTGAATCACAAATTCTGGAAGCATTGGGCGTTGATTTTATTGACGAATCCGAAGTATTAACCCCGGCAGATGACAGATACCACATTGATAAGCACAAATTTAATGTACCATTTGTCTGTGGTTGTCGTAATTTGGGTGAAGCGTTGCGCCGCATTGGCGAAGGCGCGGCCATGATTCGCACAAAGGGTGAACCGGGTACCGGCAATATTGTTGAAGCAGTAACCCATATGCGTACCATCATATCCGAAATGCGCACTATACAAAACGCCAGCACAGATGAATTAATGACAAAAGCAAAAGAGTTAGGCGCACCATACGATTTAGTATTATATATCAAAGAAAATGGCAAATTACCGGTACCGAACTTCAGTGCCGGTGGAATTGCCACCCCTGCTGACGCAGCGTTAATGATGCACCTGGGTGCAGAAGCAATATTTGTTGGCAGTGGCATATTCAAATCATCAAATCCTGCCATTCGTGCCAAGGCTATCGTGGATGCGGTCACATTTTACGACAAGCCAGATATGTTGGCGCAAATTTCAGAAGGATTGGGTGAAGCAATGACCGGCATAGAAATGTCGGATATTCCAATAGAACAGCGCATGGCGCAAAGAGGGTGGTAAATAAATGCACAAGATTATCTCAAATACTCAACTAGCACCGATGGTACACCGTCTGGTGGTAGAGGCTCCACGGATTGCAGAGATTCGTAAACCTGGTCAGTTTATAATTCTCAGACGCGCAGATAAAGCTGAGAGAATACCATTAACAATTGCCGATGCTGATATTGAAGCCGGTACAATTACTCTGGTTATTCAGGCAATAGGAAAAAGCACTAAAGAGCTTACTGCCCTGCAACCCGGAGATGAGATTAGAGATATCGCCGGACCGTTGGGACATTCAACAGAATTACTCTCCAACGGAAAGGCTATTTGTGTAGGTGGCGGTGTAGGCACCGCAGTTGTACACCCTATCGCCCAGGGGTTATTCCGGAATGGCGCACAGGTTACCAGCATAATTGGCGGACGTACCCGCGAACTGGTGATATTTGAAGAAGAGCTTTCCAGATTAGGCGAAGTAATAGTTTGTACTGATGACGGAAGTTACGGCAGAAAAGGCTTCGTTACCGATGCGCTTCGCGACCAGTTGGATGCCGGTGGCATCGATATAATATACGCAGTTGGCCCGGTGCCAATGATGCGCGCAATATCTGAACTAACCAGACCATACGGGGTGCATACTATCGTATCACTGAATCCTGTTATGATTGACGGTACCGGCATGTGTGGTGGTTGCCGTGTTAATGTCGGTGGTGAAGTAAAGTTCGCATGTGTTGATGGTCCTGAATTCGACGGTCACCTGGTTAACTTTGACGAATTACGGGAAAGATTGACAACGTATAAAACATTTGAGAAAAATGCTGTAGAATTACATGAAGAAAAATGTCGCGTAGGTTTGCAGGATTAATAAATAGGGAAAGTTAGATATTACCACTCTCGAGGGGTAATTTATATTATTTTAGAGGAATGGCTGAATGTCAATATTAAAAATAGTCAAATATCCCGACCCGGTGCTGGCGCAAATAGCCACACCTGTAGGCAAAGTTACAAATGAAGTCCGTTTACTCTTAAATGATATGATAGATACAATGTATTCGGCGGATGGTGTAGGACTTGCCGCCCCGCAAATTGGCCTTTCTTTACGCATTTTTGTGATGGACGCCGGCGATGGTCCACAGGAGTTTATTAACCCGCATATAATTATGCAGGAAGGCGAACAGACCGGGGTGGAAGGTTGCCTGAGTCTGCCGGGATTACATGGTGATGTATCATGCGCAAACCGGGTAATTGTACGCGCTACCAACCGACGCGGACGAATAATGACATATGCCGGCGAAGGTTTGTGGGCCCGTGCAGTAATGCATGAAAACAACCATTTAAACGGTAAGTTATTTGTAGAAAATGTAATTGCCGGAACCGCCAGATGGTTTACCGGCGCGGAAGATAGCGAAGGTAACTTCATTGAAACCCAGACTACCGTTGATGAAGCATTGCGTTTATTTCGCGACGCCGGCGACCAGGTAGCAACATCATGCCTGGTACGCGGTACCCGGTAAATTTATGCGCATAATTTATTTCGGCACCAGCAATTTTGCCATACCACCCTTACAGGCACTACATAAAGCCGGTTATAATATAACTGTAGTTACTCAACCGGACAGACCTGCGGGTCGTGGTGGTAAATTGACATCTCCCCCGGTTAAGTCTGCCGCAGACGAATTATCACTACCCTCATTACAACCGGAAAATTGCCGGGACAATGACTTTATTCAGCAAATAGAAAATATGCAACCTGACTTTCTTGTCGTTGCCGCATATGGTCAATTTTTAAATCAAAGATTATTAGACAGCGCCAAATATGGCCCGGTTAATTTACATGGTTCCATACTGCCGACACTGCGGGGGGCGGCACCTATCCAATACGCCATTTGGCAGGGATTACCT
>CAZNLA010000215.1:0-8918 GCA_964573385.1 uncultured bacterium | reverse complement strand
ACCCCAGCGCGGGTCGCATATAACATAGCAGAATGTCGGTAATTATATGCGACCCGCGCTGGGGTCGGTTTTACTATACGAAATCATGTTCTATAACTATACAACCCCGCTGGGGTTGGTTTAAATCACACATTATTTTTTCTGATGATAAAAATGTGTATAAGGGTGAGGGCTGACGCCTGGGGTTACTCATTAAAATGCCTTTCCAAGGCATTAATTACCATTAAACTTGTCCAATTTATTTGGGTTATGGATTAAGCCGTTATTAGCCAAATCCGTACAAAAAAGTCAGGATTTTTTATAAAGGTCACTTCGACAGGCTAAGTTTTCGGTCGTTGAGCATGTTAAAGCGACCATCTCCTATTGTATTTCTCCTCAACAGCGAAAATCCTGATTTTATTTACATCTTTATTTAAGAACTTCCCGCACTTTAGTTGTCAGGTCAAACATTGAAAATGGTTTCTGGATAAAATACATTCCCTGATCCAATACACCGTGATTTGCAATTACGTCGGCGGTATAACCAGACATAAACAGGCATTTTAGATTTGGATGAGACATAAGAAGATGTTTCGACAAATTGTTACCGTTCATGTTTGGCATCACCACATCAGTCATCAACATATCAATTTCACCAGTATACTCCTCAGCCATCCGGATAGCCTCTCCCGGAGTGTTCGCGGATAGAGTGTTATAACCCTGGCTTTCAAACATCTTTGTGACCAGTGCTAACATAGATGATTCATCCTCCACTACCAATACAGTTTCCTGACCACGCAAATTAATGTTATCTATGCCTTCCATCTGTGTTTCAATTTTCCTGCCCGCATGGCGAGGTAGATAAATCGTGAATGTAGTTCCCATATCCTTTTCGCTGTAGACATTTATATACCCATCATTCTGTTTGACGGCTCCATACACAGAAGATAACCCAAGGCCGGTTCCTTCACCGACAGCTTTGGTGGTAAAAAACGGTTCAAAGATATGTTCTTGTGTTTCCTTATCCATACCGCAACCATTATCACTCACAGAAAGAGAAACATATTCCCCTGGAATATAACCCGCGTGATCGGCACAATAATCCTTATCAAAAATACGGTTTCCTGTCTCGATTGTAATCTCGCCTATATCCGTGATGGCATCGCGGGCATTGACGCACAGGTTGGCAAGAATCTGGTCGATTTGCGATGGGTCCACTTTAATTGAATAAACGTCTGTTCTTGGAATCCATTTTAGATTTATATCCTCGCCTATTAGTCGTTTCAGCATTTTCAATATTCCCGCCACAATCTCATTTAAATCCGCCACAACTGGCATAATGGTTTGTTTACGGGCAAATGCCAGCAATTGACGGGTGAGAACGGTGGAACGATGTGCACTTTCATCGATTTCAGTTAAATATTTCCAAACAGAAGAATCTTCAGGAACTTCCAACATTGCCAGGTATGCGTTGCCCAGAATGACCTGAAGCATATTATTGAAGTCGTGTGCCACCCCACCTGCCAAACGTCCCACTGACTCCATCTTCTGAGCCTGTTGAAGTTGGTCTTCAAGTTTAGCTTTTTCTGCTTCAGCTTGTTTGCGTTCAGTAATATCCATTTGCACGCCTTCACTTATCGCATAACCATTGGGCAATGTACGGATAGAGGTTGTCAATTCAAACCAGGGTGTCTTGCCACTGGGCAGAAGACATTGGAACTCATAGTGAAAAGTTGTATTTTCAAGAGACGCTTTATTTTCAGCAGCAAGTAAACCAGGAAGATACTCAGGCAATACCTGCGAATACAATACATTCGAATCAGCCATTACTTCCTCTACTGTTACTTCATTTATGCGGCAAACTGCATCATTTATGTATGTAAATTGTCGAAAACCTTTCGTATCCAGTACCAACTGATAAAGGACAGTATTAGGCAGATTACCTGTAAGTGTCTGCAAACGATATCTGCTTTCCAAAAGTTCTTCTTCTGCCTGCTTGCGTTGTGTAATGTTATGGATGGCAACAACGACGTGTTTGCGGTTATTAATCAATACCGGTTCGGCACTAACATTCAGCCATAAACTCTGGTTATTACCATTAATAAATATTGTATATTGCATTTCCAAACCATTAATGGAGCTATTCAATTGCAAAACTTGTTCAATTCCTTTTCTTAAATGACAATCAGCACAGGCAGGGGAATAACCACATCCTCTTTCATCCTTAAGACTGTTCAGACATCCCAATCCGTTTCCACAACGATGTTGGATAATCTGGCCATATTCTTTAGATACCAACTTTAAAATAACATCATTAGAACTAATAATTATTTTTTCTTCATCAAGTAATAACATTCCCACCGGTACTGAGGCAAATATTGCTTTTAGATTTGCCTCGCTCTCTCGCAACGAACTCTCGACCAATTTTTGTTCAGTAATATCCTGAATCACACCATCATATGACAATAAATTCCCAAAGATATCCTTGTTTAAAATGGTAGACCTTCTAACCCAGCGGGTTTCACCATCTTTACGGATAATTCGATGTTCTATCGGAGGAAAGTTTATCCCTTTCAAAATTTGTTGCACGTGTGATGTTACCATATCGCGTTCCTTCGGTTCAACCATCTGAATCCACAGATAAGGATCGGCAGTAAACTCGTCATATGTATATCCGGTTACTTTCTCACAAGCCGAATTATGTATTGTATGCATAGCACAGTTGTTTTCTACATACACTGTATATTGATAATCAGTGATACCATCAATGATACGCCGATAACGATTCTCACTTTCCCATAACGCTTCGTCGACCTGATGTCGAGACAGGATAATTGCCAGACTGTTAGCCATTTTTTCTAAATAGCCAATCAGATCAGGGGAAAAACGATTAGGACAGTGGTCGTTAAATTGCAACAGTCCAAAAACTTGATTATCGACACGCAGTGGGATAAGTGCAACTGATTCATATCCTTCGGCATTACACCGATTGCACATATGCTCCATCTGGTCACAATCAGTGGTACCGGCAAGTAAAGCACTAGTGTTGTTAGACCAAAAACTCCCATTGGCGGTAAAGAACGGCTTGTCAGGATCAAATCTACCGCATAAAATATTGCCGCACATACATTCGAGCATCGGTTTTCCGTCATCATCGCAAATGATTTTGCCGTCTGAACCATATACTACAAGGTAGTTTTCTATCATTAAAAACTCAGATAAAAAGCCATGTGTCTCAAAATACGGATAGTCATTCTTATCATGAAGTCGAATACCGACAGCCTCACATCCTGACCATCTCCGCAATGAAGCAATCAAGTCTGACATACGTTTATGAAGATTACCTGGCTCACTGACAAGTATAATTAAACTTTCCATCAATTCACGTTCATCGTCCTTAATTTTACTTTCGGTAATATCATCCATCATTATACAACACTCTATAACTCCATCAACATGCTGCATTGTGGTTGTTTCCAACCGCGTAAAAAATGTAGTCCCATCCTTTTTCAACATCTGCAGTTCACATGTCTGCTTGTCACCTTTATCAATTATATGTTTGTGGTATAGGTTGTAAATGTAATGGTCTGTAGGAAGGATGAATGAGGTGATTGACTGATTGATCAACATATCCCGGGTTACACCCAACATAGTGCAGGCGGTAAGGTTAGCATCTATAATCAACCCATTTTCACTGATAAAAAGATAACTCACCGGAGCATGGTCGTAAAAATCAAGAAAACGTATCTTTGTGGCGTCAAGTTCTGCTTGTACCCGGCGCAACTCTTCGTCCTTCGTTTCTATTAGCATCTGATGAACCTTCAAATCATTAAGCAACTGTTGTTGTGTGTCAAATGTCATTAATCCAATTGGTGGAACACCAGTATTCTGTTTCTGTTTTTGAATACCGTAATTTTTATGGGTCATTGAATACCTCCATCTTTATATCAGCCTATCTTTACTAAAAATATTAATTTACAATACAACAAGGTTTTGATTTATACAATACTTAAACTTCGGTATTTAATTTCGTTATACAAATTATTTTATATAACAAATATTCAGGATAAAATATACTAAATATTTTGTATTTACATCTAAATAAAATGGCATATAATTAAATTGTATAGGTTTTTGCAAAACCCAATGGAACAGATATACTTCCACTCTCCAACCGGGGATAGGATCGAGGGAAGGTATTTAATGTGCCATCTATAATTTGGAAAATAGATTTTACAGAAACCTATACAGGTTGTAATTTATTTGAATATTTATCAATAAAATTGGAGTAAAGAAATTATGGAAAAGATTTTGGGTATTGGCCTGGCTGCCGGTCAGGGAATACGGTTTCGACCGTTGACAATAAAGGCAAAAGGGTATTTGCGTGCAAAGGCCGCTGTTCATTTTGTCGGTGGTCGCGTTTTGGATTGGATGATAAAAATACTCAAATGCGAAGGGATTAATGACTATCTTTTAATTACAAAGGGTAAGGAAAATCGTTATCAAATTAAAAATATTGTTGGATATGGAGAATATCAGAATGTCCGAATCCGTTATTCACCAGTAAAGCCTGATAATGATAATGTCGGAAGCGGAGATTCGTTAATAACTAACTTAGACCATTTTAATATAGATGGTACCGCGTTTGTTTTCCCTACAGACTCAATATTAGATATAGATATTCAGGAAATGCTGAAGTTTCATCAGAAAAATGGTGCCGTGGTGACAATTGCCGCGGTGAGACAGTCAGCAGAATTAATCGCGGAACAATATGGATTAATCAGTAGCGACGAAAATGGTCACGTAAATAGTTTTATGGAGAAACCGACCCTTGGCCAGATTTATGCAAAATTTAGTTTTAAAAACAACCAGAATATCGATCTCCCACCACTATTAACTAACGCCGGATTTTACATGGTTGATACCAATCGGCTTCGCGAAATATCAAAAGATCCTATGTGTAAAATAATGCGTCAACAAAAGTTGGATATTGGCGGGGATTTACTGCCATGGCTGGTAGCGGCAGGTTATCCTGTATATGTAAATGAAATTGGACGTATGGGTGATTTAGGGAACATTAAAAGTTATCTGAATACCATGGTTGATACATTAACAGGCAAATTTACATCAATGAAATCACTATTGTGTAAAGTATATGATGACTATGATGACTGTCAACATAGATACTTACAGGGAAATATGATAGAGCAGGAATCACTTGATTTAACAGACCCGATAACTAACCTGACACTTACACAGAAAATAGAACAAGGACTGGTTACAGTAATATCACCAGTAAGAATTGGCAAATATGTACAGATTTACCCAGGTGCAGTTTTACAGGAATGTAATGTAGACGATGATTGTGAGATATTCGAAAATGCTTCCGTCATTCGTTCTTCTCTGGGAGCAGGCTCTATCATAGGGCCACATAGTTATGTTGAAGACACCCTGACAGGTATCATGGTGGAATTACATTCAACAAAAGAACATCCTGTTGAAATACGCGGGTATGTGGCGTTAGGTGATGAGGTGGTAATTCGTGGCGGCGTGAAATTATCCGATGGAGTATCTATTCATCCGCGATTAAAGGTTCCTACCGGTATACATATTCCTGCCCATAAAGAAGTGGAGAACGCAGAAATGATGCTGGGATTTTTGTGAAAATGCTTAAAGTACCTGCGATTGGATATATTCTCAAGAACTTCTCTGTTAAGGAGAAATATGATAGGAGACCGATCGAAGTGACCTTGAGCGAAAGTCCTGTATATAATCATAGGCAATAAAAAGTTTATTCTGGTATATTAATATTACAGTAAACACCTGAATACTTTAGTTCAATGTGGTATGATATTGTATTAGTACTTTTACAATCATGGATTATACGCTGTTTAGACACATAGCAGAAACAGTCTTTATAGTTGTGCACATTTGTGAAATAAAATATATTTATATTAATGTATTTACAGAAGCGAAAGTCTTGTAAGCAATGAGGATAAATTTTGAAAAATATTAATAGTATCCGTAAATTGGCTAAAGATATGGTAAATCTTTCGCCAAATAGTATTACAGAATTGTCTGCCGATGAACTACATCAGATTTTTCATGAATTGCATGTTCATCAAATTGAACTGGCAATGCAAAATGATGAATTGCAGAAAAAGCAAATAGAATTGGATATTGCAAAAAGTCGATATTTTGACCTTTACGATATGGCACCGATAGGATACTTAACTGTTAATGAAAAATTAATTATTATAGAAGTCAACCTTACAGCAGCTAATTTGTTAGGTGAAACACGAAACACAATTGTGAATTGCCCATTTTCAAAGTTTATCTATATAGAAGACCAGGATATTTATTATAGCTTTCGTAAAAAAGTACTTGATTCAAAGATAACAGAGTTTTGCGAATTGCGTTTGGTGAAAAAAGATAAAACAACATTATGGGTGCAACTAACTGCGATTGCAGTGCATGATGGCGAAACAACAGATTTTCGAATAACAATCATTGATATAACCGATCGCAAATTATCAGAAGAAATTATTAATAATTATAATTTGGATTTGGTAATGCAGGTTGCAGAACATACCGCTGTTGCAGAAGACCGCGCATACAAACTGAAGGAATTAAGTAAACAACTTATACATGCCAAAGAAAATGAACGACAGTATTTATCACATATACTGCATGAGGACATACAGCAGATTCTGGTAGCTGCCAGATTAAACTTAAATATAGGTGTTCGAGATGTCACAGAAACTGCGTCGCGAACCATATTTGCACATGTTGACAGGATGCTATATGAAGCAATTGTGGAAATAAGGACAATTGCTCACCATATGATGCCCGCTGAACTGTATGAAAACGGTCTTCAATGTGCAATATTATATCTGGCGCAGCAAATGCACGAGCGGTATAATTTTACAGTTGAAGTCGTCACTGATGAACGAATTATAAATATAAACGACGAAATAGGAATTTTTGCTTACCAGGCAGTGCGGGAAATGTTGCTGAATATTGATAAACATGCCCAGGTGAGGCATGGCAAAGTAACATTTTTTATGCAGGATGAAGGATATTTTCAATTGACAGTATCAGACTGTGGTACAGGTTTTTTAATTAACAATAATGCAGATACAGAAGTTTACAATAGAGGTTTTGGCTGGTTTAATATTAAAAAACAGGTAGAGGGATTGAAAGGAAATATTGAAATATCAAGTTCGCCAGGCAAAGGAACATCAATTAATTTGCTGTTACCGTTAACAATGAAAAATTAAAAGATGAAATAATAACAGAGTTTTGCGAATTGTGTCTGGTAAAAAACATAAAAAATACAATAAAGATTGGTAGATATGTTTTTTAAAATCAAACACTTCCTATAAGCTGATTCCCTACCGTGACGGCGTCCTCCGCGTTACACGCGTATCCATCGGCACCGACTTGCTGCCAAAGCGTCGGCATTATATTAAAGGGATAACCACCCACCATGATTTTAACTTGTGTTCTTTGGTTCGCACGAACTTGTTTAATCAACTCAATGACATTGGGAACATGTGTGGGTAAAGTAACAGAGATGGAAAGCATGTTCGCATTGATTTCTATAATCGTGCTAATAATACTCTCTGTGGGAACATTAGCCCCCAGATAGTAGGTATCCCACCCGTCCAACTCAAAGAAGTCGGCTATGAAACGCGCTCCGATTTCGTGAAGTTCTTCACCGACACAAGCGATTACCAGTTTTCGGCGATGCTTTTCTGTATTAAATAGGTATGGATAAAGTTGTGACATGATCATTTGCGTCGCAGCCGTGCAGTAGTGCTCCTGCGCCACACTGATTTGGTTCATCTGCCACAGGCGACCTATCTCCAGCTGAGATGATTGGAAGACATTGAGATAGATTTTTTTAACATCGGTCCCATGTTCAACAGCATGTAATATCAGTCGACTGGCCTCTGCACGATCACCGCGTAAAAGTGCTTGTAAATATGGACGCGACAGTTCTGATAAAGGAGAGTCATCAGAGATAAAGGATGGAAGTGTCACAGGCATTTGCACAAGATACGCCAACCCGGCGTCCAGGTATTCGATGACAATTGGTGATAATTCAGCGGGTAGTTGCCGTTGAAGCACTTCCCGTATACATCTAAAAGTTACGTGAATCGCATCTTCAGGTAAATGCAAACCATTACAGAATACCTTGCGCCACTGCAGATAATCAAGAAAAAGGGAAAGGTCAGCAGTCGCCAGCGCTTCTGCGAAATATTTGAGGTGGTTTTCTTCATCATGCAGAGTTTTGATGCGACCTGCTTCGCCAACTTTTAGCCGGAACTCCGGATGAAGGTTATAATGGTTGTCGACTATGGCAGTTGCTAAGACTGTGCGATTCGCCGTAATAAATGCACTTGCTTGCTGAGATGTTGTATCCATGTTAGTTCCTCGTTATGAAATTGAGTTATTCATTAAAGCCATTCTCACACATTCTATTTTCACTTATTTAACTATACCAAGATAATGTTGAAAAAGTACAAGTATTGTGTAATAATTCAGATTTATTTTTTTAATCAGTGAATGACAATATTTACTATACGAAAAAAGTATGTAAAAATTTCTGAAACTTTCAGAGATAGGCTTTTATTAAACCAGGACTTTCGCTTTTAAAGAAAAATATGCTTAAAAATGGTCGCTTCGACAGTCTCAGCGACCGGTCACTCCCTGTCGAAGTGACCTTAAGCGAAAGTCCTGTTAAACAGATAAATGTTACCTATCATGATGGCAAATTTATTAAAGAAAGAAGATGATCTCAGGATTACTGTAAACTTATATAACCAAATGTTAATTTAGCAAACCATCAATTGCAAATATCACTGCCAATATTGAAATTTTGGTAAGTATTCGGTAAACCCCATCTTTCTAATTCATTTATGCCCATCATTTAA
>CAZNLA010000214.1:0-8979 GCA_964573385.1 uncultured bacterium | reverse complement strand
AGTATTCTTTGGATTTGGTATCTTTGCTTTATTTTACGGTATGATAAAAATGTAAGGATATCGTCTTTATTTAAGTGAAATTATTAAGTATGGACGGTTAATCCTTATATGGAATAAATATCACAGAGGTATATATGTCGCGAATTATATCGGCAGTCATATTGATATTATTCCAATTAATATCGTTTGCGCAAAACGAATTACGAATCGGAATAAAAATAAATCAACCATTAGTACATTTAACATCAAATTATCCAATAGAAATAACAAATGGTGACGAGAAAAAGTCATTTATTATTGATGTTGATAAATCGTTAACATGTGCTTATTTGAGAGAAGGTACTGCGGTATCAGAAACAGATGGACGATTATTTTTTATTACAAAAACTCCGGTTACATGTACCCCAAAACCACCACTTAATTCAAATGAAATTCCTTACATATCTGTATATTCTGACGATATTAAAAATGCCCATTATTATCGTGGTTGCGTAGAAGTAGATTTTACACCTGTAGCACTAAATGTCATAAACATTATAGGCGTTGAAGATTATTTGCGTGGTGTGGTTGCAACTGAGATGAAGGGTGGTTATCCTTTAGAAGCGCTTAAGGCACAGGCAATTGCCGCACGTACATATGCTGAACGCGGACGTGGCAAAATGAAATCACTGGGTTTTGATATGGACGACACAGTGCGTTTTCAGGCATATGGTGGCCTTAAAGCAGAAGAAACAATAGTAAATAAAGCAATTGATGCTACATCAGGAATGGTACTGATGTATAAAAATCAATTAGCTGACACAGTGTTTTCTGGTAATTGTGGTGGGTGGACAGAATCATCTGACTGTATATGGGGAAATAATATTCCATATTTACAATCTGTATCAGATATGATTTTTGAGAAAAATGCGGATAGAGATTATACCGCATATTGGACTGATTTTCTTACTAATTTCAAATTATCATATTGTTTACAACCAAAATACGATAAAGTCGAAAATTACAGATGGTTGAAAATAATTTCAATTGATGAATTAGAACAAAATATGCCAACAGAATATCAGGTAGGTAAAATTTCAGATTTTTCTATAACAGAACGTGGAAAGTCCGGCAGAATAACCAAACTTAAAATTATAGGTGTAGACAAATCAATAGTTGTAGAAAAAGAAAGTAATATCAGGCGTATATTCAGTGGGTTAAAATCCTCTGCATTCGTTATTGAGTGTTACCGTGATGGAAATGGTACACCGGTGGTATTTGTATTGCGTGGTGGCGGGTATGGGCATGGTGTAGGGTTATGTCAGGTCGGTGCTGCGGGCAGGGCGGATGCCGGATGGGATTATGAACGGATTTTAAAATATTATTACCCCGGGACAACGTTACAAAAAAAATAAATAATAAGAACTGTTATTTGTTCCGGAGAAATTATGGGCAATCAGTAGTGATTGCCCATAAAGTTTATGAAAATTGAAAGCACATTGCTTACATTAATTCTGCTTTAAATTTTTCAAAATCTTCACGTAAGGTTGTTAGTTCAGTTTTCAATGTTTCAACAACAACTTCCAAAGCCGCAATTCTGTCTGAAGGTTTAACTATTTGTTCGTGTATTTCTAATCCTTCCATCATTTCAGCAGAAGGTTCTCCTGCTAATAACTGCATATATCTGTTTTCGCGGCGTCCTGGTTGTTTGGGTAACTTAATTACCAGAGGAATTTCTCTGGTAGCCATGGATTGCAATATTTCTTCCATCTCAGATAATTCCATAGTTTCATTAAAACGCTCTGTCCGGGTCCTTAATTCACCACCGGTTTGCGCACCTCTTAACATTAATTCGCATAAAATAGCCATTTCTTTTGAATTTATAGAGTATCCTTCTGCAAAATAGTGCTGATATTTTGGTACTCTTCCATCTCCCAGTCTAATTCTGACCAAACCTCTTTCTTTTAAAGAATCTAATGCGTCACCCACAATACCACTGAGATATTCCACCACGGGTTCGCGGTTTGACTTTTGATTGCAGGCATTTACAAGTGCATTTAATGTTAATGGGTAATATTCTGGCGTTGTGACAGATTTCTCTGCTAATGAAGCTAATACCCGCACCTCAATATCATTTAATAATCCGAACATTCTTTCCCCTTTTCATTGATTTTACATACATAATATTAGATTATCGCTTAGTTTTATGCAATAATTATCTTTTTGCCATTAATTTATTGTCAGATATCATTCTTTATGGCATAATAATTATATAACAAAGACGCATTTAAGGCTGATATAAAAATGACAGAATTCAAGGATAACGAAAAACAAAAAAATATTGAACATCGTTATACACAGGACTCGCCTGTAAATAATACCTTTGCATCCGACATTAATGCAAGTAAAATAGACAATATTCAAGATTTTATCAATTGTACCGTTGCTATCCGCGCAGCAATGGCGCAGTTACGCTTGTATCCACCGCAAAGCGCAACCGTTAGGTTAGCTTTAAATGATGCCGTTTCCTTTATAAATGAATTGTGGGAAAAATCACAGGAGTTGTTAGTAACAAATAATGGTACTGATATCGGTGTAAATGGACATGGTATGCCCAGGCAGGCAGCACGTTTATTATCTGATATGCAACGAATAATGAATGATGCCGGAATATCCGCCATATCATTTAAAACTGGAATTACTGAAAATGAATTAGAGAAGTTCTTACTATATTTGGGTACATATAATTCTGACATTGATAATACGCCGTTTTATATAGGTATGGAAAAGTTACACCTTAATTATATAGAAGTTGCAGTAAAAGGCCATGCCAAATCTATTGCGGAATTAAGTAAAGCCGCCGCGGTTATTGGTGATGGAACGACAGTATTTTCAGGTGCAGGCAGTTCTGCAACAAAAGATGGTACCGGTACCGGAACTGGTGAAGGTGAAGAATCAACTGTTGCTGTGGATAATGATGAAATTGATTTAAATAGTTTAAATCAAAAAGATTGGGAATTATATTTACAACAATATGTGAATAGTGCTCCTTTAACCAGAAGAAAGATTTTAGCGGCATTAGCCAGATGGCTTGATAGCCATTTCGAAGAATTATCTTCTGAAGACGCGCAAAGAATTGACCCGTTTATTACAGAAATAATATTAATGGAACCTGATGCCAGCATCGTTTCAGAAGCTATTGGTATATTAGCGCATAGGATGCAGGATTTAATAGACGAAGGAACTTTAGACAAAGCTTTGGAATTATTGAAACCTGTAAAAGAAAAATTAGAAAAATCTGATTCCCTTGAATTAAGAACTGATTATTTGAAAGTTGTTGATAAACTCGCGACTAATGTAGATATACTTGACCTTGCTAAAAAATCAACTAATTCTTTGGAAGATTTTACGCATGCATCAAAAGTTATTCAGACACTTGGCAGTAAGTCATATAAGATAATTATAGATTTGCTGACAAATAATAATAACATGCAGGATAGGGGAACGTTGTTGGAGTTCATCAGGACTATTCTACCCACCCATCTGCCTGAATTGTATCTTGAATTGCGTAAACCGCAGATATGGTATGTTTATCGTACTATTTTAGAAATTCTAAATGGTTACGTAAGTGAAAGTCAACTGTCAATTATAAGTGAAAAGTTTGATCATGCGGATTATAGGGTGCGCGAACAAGCTTTAATTACCGCGACTTCTGCTGCCGGAGAAAATGCAACATTGTATATCATTCGCGGGTTAAAAGATGATAATGCTACAGTCCGTGCTCGTGCGGCATCGCTTATCGGGCAAAACCCGCAACCTGCATTAATTGAATATTTAATAAAGATTTTATCTGGTAAATCCGGTCGGACAGAAACTGAAGAAGTATTGATGGCAGCATGTTTATCATTAAGATTTTTTGACAGCGATGAGGCAAGGGATTTATTGTTAAAGATTTTACATCCTACATTCTTAAGTCCTTTCAAGAAAATATCAAATGAAGTACGCAGTGTTGCTGTTGTCGCGCTTGCAAGTAGTATCAATAGGCCCGAAGTTGAATCGGCGTTACAAAAAGCAGCAAATGACTCTAACATGCTGGTAAGACAAAATGCCAGGCAAGCTTTGGCGAGAATGTAATAAAATGGCTTCTGATAATTCATCAGAAGCCATCTTTTTAACTTTATTTAATCATCACCACCGAGTCCACCAAGAATGTCTCCTAACCATGATCCCTTGCGTTTTTTCTGATATCCGTTCCTGTCGGAATCATGCGAACTGTATCTCTTGTCAGAATCATGGGATTCGTATCTTCTATTATGATTATCATGGTCGTCATCATCGTCATGGTCATGATGTTCACGATAAGGTTGTTCCACCCTTCTGGTTTGTTGTAACTGTTCAGGTTGACGAATAACATCATTCTGACGTGAACTGTTTTCTGATGCACCTGATTCGAGTGATATCAACTTGTCTAATTCACCCCGATCAAGCCATATTCCTTTGCATCCCGGGCAGATATCTACTTCTACCCCGGAACGTTCGATAGCGCGAAGCTTATCTCCACATACCGGACAAATCATGATTTTCTCCTTTGAAAAATAGGTTGTTTGTATATGTTGCGTTACTAATATACGTAATACGGAAAATAAGTAACGGTTTGTATTGGGTTATACCCAAAATTTTGGAGGTTGAAAGATTGTTGTGTTTATTTGTTTGCTTAATGTAGGTATATATGTGAAAATCTGGTTAACTACAATGATTTTTATAGTGTATTTACAAATTACATCCGGGATAACAATATCACAACTATCTCCGGATGATAATGGTTCAGAAATTTCTATACTATTTTCGCTGTTAACGTGTAACGAAAATGTATATAAAGACGTATTAGTTAAAAATACGAACATAAAAAAGAATGATATAAAGATTTTAATTATATTTTTCTTATCCATTTTTCCACTTAAAATATATTCTTTTTAACTGATTTCTGTCAATATTTTTTTTTGAAATAATAAAACTATTCAATATTTATTACAGGACTGTCGCTTTTAATGAAAAATATGTTTAAAAATGGTCGCTTCGACAGGCTCAGCGACCGGTCATTGAGCTTGTCGAAGTGACTTTAAGCGAAAGTCCTGTTATTAATTATTCAGATATGCAGGATAAATATGAGCGATGTCTAATTATTTATATAATGAGAAAAGGTATTGAAATAAATGGTGCGTTAATTCTAATTAAACCACCAGGATTAACATCACATGATGTTGTATATCGGGTTCGCAGGTTAACAGGTATACGCAAAGTAGGGCATACCGGAACACTAGACCCGGCAGCGGCAGGAGTATTGCCGTTGATGTGCGGACACTCCACCAGATTGGTTGAATATCTTGATAATGGTTGGAAGTCATACCGTGCTGAAATAGTATTCGGTCTTAATACTGATACAGATGATTCTGAAGGTGACATTGTTACTTGTGGTGATGCATCAGGCATTACAGAAGATGATTGTATCAGAGTAGCGGCAGAAATGATAGGTGAAATTGACCAGTGTCCACCAAACCATTCCGCAGTATGGATTGATGGGGTACGTGCATATGACTTAGCCCGTAAAGGTCGTGATTTTGCAGCATTATCACGTAAAGTGCAGGTTAAATCGATAATATCATCATCTTTTATACCTGGTAAATATCCCCGTTGGATGTGTGATATAACTTGTGGTCGAGGCACATACATTCGTAGCATTGCCCGTGATTTAGGTGATAAGCTTGGAGTGGGTGGAACTTTATCATTTTTATTGCGCACCAGTGTTGGGGGGTTTAATCTGAATGATGCCATGACTATGGATGAATTAGGAGTCATTTGGAGGGAAAAGGGTGTGGATTGCATAATGTCACCAGACATTGGTCTGGATATTTTTCCATCAATTGAAATCCCTAATGAAGTGAGATGGAGATGGGAACATGGCGCGCCAATTACAGTGTTACCGGAAGAAGGAGTGCACAAAGTATATCTTGATGGTGTTTTTGCTGGCTTAGCGAGAATTAAAGAACATAAAGCGACACCAATTGTTAATATGATACCTAGTATGTCGCGATTAGAGACTGAATTATAATGTCACGTTTCCTTATCTTTTGTTCTGTATTATTAATATTTCACCAGGCTTTCTCGGTTAGTGATGAAAGAATGATGCTTATGCTAGGTTGTCTGCAACTAGAAAACAAAAATTATAAAGAAGCAACACATTTATTGAACCAAATTTCTATTAGTAATTATGCAAATGATGATTATTGGAAGATAAGGTATAATAGCTCTTTTGATCAGAAAGAGTATGCTTATTCAAAATTTGCGACTATTCAATCACTAATGGCTAACGATAATCCACTTGATACATGGCATAATTTATATGATAATGCTGAAAAAATTAATGATAATACTTTAAAATATGTTGCGTTAACGGCTATGGACTATAGTTTTCCAAACGACATCAACATTTATGATAAAATTGAGTTATATAAGAAAGATATTGATGACAAAAATATAAAGTCAGATTTAATTAAAAGAAAATATTTTTGGCTGTCCTCACCAACATTTAACGTAAAATATTTAATCCAGGGAAAACCAGCGACAGATGGAGAATTGAATAATTTGTCATCAGTTGATTATCGCGCCAACCAGGCATTATCAGCTAGATATTGGGCAAAGGGTGAGACAGTTAAAGCTATTGAATATGCAAATCTCGCTTTTAAAGCATTTCCTGCCCGCGAAGATAATATAATATCATTGTCATCAATGATGGTTTTATCCGGCAAATTAGAAGAAGCGGCAGAAGTTATGAAAAGCGCATCTGCTTATGGGTATCGTGATGTTGATTACGCATATGGTTATTTATCTTATGCATTAGGTAAATTCAAAGATTCAGCAGAAACTTTTCGGCGTTTGCGTAATCGTGATATTCTGAATTTAGAATATTGCATACATGAAGTTGGTGCCGCGTTAGCAGGTGGTGATGTCAATTCAGCTTATAATACATTAAAAGTATCATCCGCACTTTATAAAGATATAAACCTTGATTTCCTGTTTCTGACAACTCTAATAAAAATGAATAAATATGATGACGCGCTTGCATATATGAAAAGCTTATCAGGATTATGGGATGATGATTTAGTTTTGAAAATCGTAAAAATTAAGATTTTATTAGGTCTTAAAAAATATGGTGAAGCACTGAATGAATCAACAATCTTAATAGATAAAGTACCTGAATTATCTGGTATTTTATATTATTGTGGAGTTGCGGCAGTGCGTGATTCTAATTTGTCGTTAACAGATAAAACCGCGAAAAAGTTAATTGAATTATCTGTAATAGATTCTGAAAACATTAAATTAGCGCTTCAATTATATATCGCTGTTGATATGTTGGCGCAAGCCAGAGAAGCAGTAGGCAAACTATTGTCTGAGAAAAATAATTTAACAATGAAAAATTATAATTCAATTTGTAGAGTCGCGGAAGCAACAAGTGAATGTGGAATGTGGAATGAAGCTATTCAGGCCGGATATGAGTTGATTAAAATTAATCCTAATGATGTTAAAGGATATATTTTTATTGGTGCCGCATGTGAACAATTAAACAGAATAAATGAAGCGAAAATATATTATCGTAAATCCGAACAATTAAAAGCGTCAGAGTATGATATAAAATTAGTACTTAATTATTATGTTAAAACCGGTAACTTTGATGACGCTTTAAGAGTCTATAAAACCATAAAAAATACCGATAAAGACGATGAATACGATGTATTGTTAGGTGACTATTTGGCAGGAAATGGTGACTTAAAAGCTGCTGAGAAATGTTGGAAACAAACTACAGAAAAATATCCGGGTAGTTTATCAGTTAGAACACAATTGCGTTTATATAATCTTGAAAAAAATAATGGTGTATCAACCAGTGATACAGCAAAGTTAAAAGAAAGTTACCTTGAATGGGTGAACAAACAAAAAAATCTGTTTGAAATTATATTAAAAAAATATAAGATACAATATAACGAAGAAGACTTAACAAAATTGTTAAGTCTTCAGGATGTAGTTCAGGAATATTCAGCGTTATTAAAGTGATTCGTAACTTTCACCATTTGCAGTGACTCCACTATTAGCTGGTGATATTTTACCATTGGAAGGTGTATATGACCAGTTTGCTGTTGGGTTTGCATTGGGGGCAGCAGTAGTATCAGCAACAATTATTGATGATGATACTAATGGATTCCGTGGGATAGGGGTTCCATTTAATCCACCTTGTGAACCCAAATATGGACCTTTATATGTACCAGGCATAATACCTGATGTTGATATTGCTCCCGGTGGGTTGAAGTCTGGTGGCGCATAAAGTCCAGCTAATGTTAAAGGATATTCTCCGGTATCTGATTTGAATTTTTCTAATGCTTCGCGAAGCCTGTTTAGGTTTGCTACCATTGCTGCTTCTTTTGACCGGCGACTGTATATTGCTAATCTGGGTATAACCAACAACGCAAGAATTGCAATTATTACAATTACTATCATTAATTCTATTAAAGTAAAACCGGATTTTTTATGAATCCGTGCCTTCATAGTTGTTCCAACCTTTGTTAAGATAACTTATATTATTCCGTATTTTGCAATGTTTTTAATATGTTTTGTAATAAAAAAATATAGAATATACTCTAAGTTTTGATTAAGAGTTAAATGTCAGCTAAATGATTTGTTAAGTTATGTATTACCTGCATATAATAACATTTTATATGCTGTTTATCCAATAATATAAATTCCGATATTTTTTCTGGTTTTAGCAGGAATTTCATAGATAGATGTAAAATATGGTATAATTAACAAAGCAAAATTTTGTTATAATAAATTTAGCTTATTTTTCGGAGGTTTTATCATGACGCTACGTCAGGTTATTACAGCATTTGTTACAGCCTGCCTTGTCGTTGCGCTGGTCGGTTGTGACGGACCGGCTCCTAGTTTAGATCCGAC
>CAZNLA010000213.1:0-9027 GCA_964573385.1 uncultured bacterium | reverse complement strand
AATGTCGGGTCCTGCGCGTATTCCGGCGGGAACTCCCATGACTTCGTCTCTTCCAACGGAACCACTATCTGGTCAAAAGCCATACGAATCTTGCGACCATAACGCTTCCACCGCAATGTGCCGGCACCAGTACCAGCATCAAAAGATGTGGTTTCTTCAGCAACAAAAAACTGGTTTTCCAGCTTACCATATTCATCGCTGACATCAATATGCTGGTTTAAAACTCTGAATGAATCTGACATAGGATTGTTCCTTTTTTATTTTAAATTGCATAACTATATGAATAATAACAGATTAACTACCATAATTTCCCTCCTTGGCAAGGAGGAGAGTTATGAAAGTTTGTTTGTAATTATATATATTTTATTTTCCCAACAGATTTGTTGCCAACGGTTTTGTTGGTGAAATATTGCCGGTAATCCAACAGCCGGGCCGGCTGTTTTACGTTTAAATTACTCGCAAATATACAAAAATTCGTAATTATTAATTACTCCGCCAGCCAACAAACTTCATATGGTTCCAAAACTATCGGACTGCTTTCAACAACTCTACCGGTCAATACGTCGGTTGCACCGTCGATTTCATCTACTTCTACGGTTATTCGTGTGTTTGTCATATTGTGCAGTGCTGTTATTCTTTGTCCGGTTGTTTCATTATAGCGGTCTATCACGAATATTTCTGGTCCCAGGTCGATAATTCGTTGCAAGGCATTGGGATGAAATGCGCTTTGCTGGCCACGAATTTTCAGCAATCTTTTCATCTCGTTAAAGACTTTGCTACGTAATGAAGTTGTGTCTGCGAGTTCTGCTGACAGGTTTTCGATATCCAACTGTTCACGGTTTATGGTGCGAGCGCGTCCGGTTTCTTTTACCCCTTCATAATAATTGCGTGAACCCAGCAAACTGTGGATGTATATTCCCGGTATCCCTATCATTGCCATTGGTATTGCCTGCGAAACCATGAACCGTTTAAAGGCTATTTCTATCGGTTCATCACTGCGCGGGTCATTGACCGCGTCGAAATAATTAAGGTTTATTTCGTAGGGAGAAATTGAGCCATCGCTGTTACGTTTACCGGTCACATCACCACCATGGTCTTTTGACATTTGTACCATTTTGGCACGTGCTTCCTCACTGAGTATACCCTCTGTCGGACGCATACCGATGCCGTCGTGGGTGGCGGTAATATTCAGGAAAGTCGCGTTATCGCTGATTTTCTCAACACCGCTTGCCCATTCAGACAATACTGTGGCATCACCGGTGCGCAAACTCCATACTATCAACGGTGCCAGGGTAAAGTTGTATATCATTTGCGCTTCATCACCGCGATTGCCAAAATATGCGACATTTTCTAAATGCGGGCAATTCGTCTCTGTCAGCAATATAACATGGGGTGCGGCAGCAACAAAAACTTCATGAATCAACTTTATCAAATCATGGGTTTGCGGCAGGTGCGCGCAGGATGTACCAAGTTCTTTCCACATATACGGTATGGCATCAAGGCGTATCATGGCAGCACCTTTCTGCGCGTATCCCAACAATACATCAATTATCTCGATTAATACATTTGGGTTGCTGAAATTAAGGTCTGGTTGGTCGCGGGAAAAAGTTGTCCATAACCATTTTATGCCATTAACAGTTTCATAATCATGTAAAAGCGGCAGATTACGGGTTCGCAACACTTTTGAGGTGTCGGTATCCGGTGCCAACGCAATGAAATAATCAGCATACTGCGGGTCGCCGGTGGTATAACCTTTCATATAAATCCCGGATGATGATACATGGTTAATTACGCCATCAAACACTAACCGGTAATCTGCTGACATATTTTTCACATCATCCCAACTGCCCAAATCGTCACGTACCGCGCGAAAATCTTCCACCGCGAATCCGTCATCACTGGAAAAAGGATAAAATGGCAGCAAATGCACGAAAGATATTAGATTACCGACATCCTGTGACAAAAAATTATGTAATACCTGCAATGGCGGTTGTCCATCAACAATGGAATCGCCATATGTAATTAATAAAGCATCACTTTCTGACCAGCCACTTTTACCGGGAATTACCTCTTTGCTGAACTGTGTTATCAATGATTCAATTCGCGGGTATATTTCTGCTGCCAGGGTGGAACCATATACATTACTTAGTAATTCAACCATACGTGCGCTATTTGATATTGATGTCGACATTAACTCCACCTCTTCTGTTTGCAATTATCAGAATCTATTGTCTTAAGCGAAAATCCTGATATAAAACTATCTGCATATATTTTCTTTTTTTATATCTTTATCCCTGCATTTTAAATTAAATGCATATAAAAATTGAAAAACATGGAAGATAGCTATAATTAACTGTAATATTTTCACTGTTGAGGCATTAAGACATGAAAAATTAATATAAATAGATGTAATATTAATTGCTATCTATTTCACGATAACAAAATATTGAATTATTTTCATTTCAAACAGTGTTTTATTGAAAAAAGTCTTGCTATACTTAATTAACTATGCTAAACTGCCGAAAATCTATTCATTATTCTATTCATATTGGACAATGCTATTATGTTTTCAAAAACCGGACTCGCCAAATTAATTGATGTGGCGATGTTGCGCGGAGATGCCACCTTAGATGATATTAAGAAACTATGTGTGCAAGCCCGCAGTTATCATTTTGCGTCAGTAACGGTATTCCCATATTGGGTACACCGTACTGTGCAGGAATTACGTGGCAGCGATGTAAAAGTTTGTACTGCCATTGGTTTGCCATTTGGCGCATACGCGATATCGCATAAAATCGCCGGCGTTAAGCAAGCAGTTCATGATGGGGCGCATTCAATTGAAGTGGTAATAAACTTGGGTGAATTGCTGTCTGGCAATTTGGATTATATACGTCGTGAAGTTAATGAAGTGGTAAACGCGGCAAAAATGCGGTCTTTAACTGAAGATGGCAGCGATGTAACCGTAATGATTACTGCTGAAACAGCATGGACAACGCGTGACCAACAACGCGCGATATGCAAAATTATTGAAGAAGCAAATGGCGATTTCATTACCACTAACACCGGATTCGCGTCCCGTGGGGTGTCAATAGAAGATGTTTTGGCATTGCGGGAAATGGCCGATTATGACATCGGTATAAAAGCCGCCGGTGGTATAAGATCATTGGAGCAGGCGCGTAATTTGTTAAACGCGGGTGCTAACCGCCTGGGGACAAGTGCCGGGATGCTACTGGTAGAGAACTTTGATGGTGAAGCTTAAATAAGAACCAGAAAAAGTATGATAATAGGACTTGCGCTTTTAAAGAAAAAATTGCTTAAAAATGATCGCTTCGACAGACTCAGCGACCGGTCACTGAGACTGTCGAAGTGACCTTAAGCGAAAGTCATGTAATAATTTAGCACAGATATTGCGTTACCATAAATAGCCGGGCCTCGACCCTGTTCAAAATGGTGACAATTATTGGTGCTGTTTTTTCTTATATTACCATAATTTTTAAAATACCATTCCCAAAAATATTAGCTTTAGAGAATTTAACCTATTTAAATTTAATCTATTTTCGTTATTTAATTTGTACAGGACTTTTGCTTGTTTATCTGTCGGATAGGTCAGATAAAGTCAGATTATTAAATAAAATGACACCTAAAGCGAAAGTCCTGTTGTATATTTTTCCTTACAGTTTTTTTACTGAATGAAAGATAAAATATGGAGAATAAAATGACCAGTCCTTTTACACAGGATGAACTTCATCAACAGGGTGACCAGCGTATTTTTGTCGGTGACCAATTGACCGAAATAGCTTTTCCGTTGGGTGGCATTGGCACCGGAACCATCAGTTTGGGTGGTCGTGGCAACCTGCGGGACTTCGAGATTTTTAATCACCCGAACAAGGGATTTATAGTACCATTCGCTTTTTTTGCATTGTGGGCAAAACCGGAAGGTGGCGACCCGGTGGCAAAGATACTGGAAGGTAAAATTCCTACCCCATATCGCAGCGGTTTTGGCGAGTCACCGGGTGAATTAAGTGGCGTTTCCCGTTTTACAGATGTCACTTTTAAGGGTGAATACCCCGTCGCTACATTGAATCTGTCCGACAAAGATGTACCGGTTACCGCAAAATTAACCGCCTGGAATCCATTTATTCCGTTGAATGTGCATGACAGTGCTGTGCCGGCAGCGATATTTGAATGGACTATAAGTAACCCGACAGATAAACCAGTGGAGATTTCACTGGCATCCAGCATATCTAACCCGCTTACAAAAAAGGATGAAAAAGGCAATAAAACATGCAAAGGTGCTTTGAATAGTTACCAGGCGGCAGGAAATCTGCGCGGGGTTTTATTGTCACACCCTGATGAAGATGTTAATTGTGGCAACACCGGCACTATTGCAATAAGTTCGCCCTGGGCAAAGACAGATTGTATCACCCGGTGGTATCGCGGTGGGTGGTGGGATAAAGCACACCTGTTCTGGGATAATTTTGCCGCTACAGGAAAGGTGGCACAGGTACTTGATGCTAATCCGGCACCACATAATGGTGACGTCGCGTCGATTATTATGCACGCGGTTGTTCCTGCTAATGGTGCTGTTACCCTGCCGGTATACATTACATGGCATTTCCCCAAATTAGATAATCCATGGCGCAGTGATATGGAAAATCTGCCTGCTGTGCTGGATAATTATGTCAGTGCCCATTATCGCGATGCTTGGGCAGTGGCAGATTACGTCAATTCATCATTATCACGTCTGCGCGATGAAACCACCCGTTGGCAGCAATCAATTTTCTCCAACAGTTTGCCTGCCCATGTTTTGGAAGCTATCACCAGTCAGGCAAGTATTATGCGTACCAACACCTGTTATTTACTGGCGGATGGTAACTTTTTTGGTTGGGAAGGTTGCAGTGACAAAGGAGGATGCTGCCATGGTTCATGCACTCATGTATGGAATTATGAACAGGCAGTTGCTTTCCTTTTTCCTGCGTTAGAACGCACCATGCGCCGTACCGAGTTTTTATTTAATACACGCGAATCCGGAAATATGGCATTCCGCACCAGTTTGCCACCGGGTGGTAAATTATGGGATTTCAAACCGTGCGCCGATGGTCAAATGGGCACAATTATACAGGTTTACCGCGATTGGCAATTATCCGGCGATGACGATTTTTTGCGCGAAATTTGGCCCGGCGTTAAATGCGCGTTGGAATACGCGTGGACTATGACCCCGGAGAAGATGCAGGGCGGAGGTGCCGGGGTAATAAACGCATCAGATAACGAAAAACGTAGCATTGACTCGTTGTGGGACCCGGATAAAGATGGTGTAATGGAAGGCGAACAACACAATACCTATGATATCGAGTTCTTCGGCCCAAACACTATGTGCACCGCCATGTACCTGGGGGCACTGCGGTCATGCGAAGAGATTGCCCGTTATTTGGGGGAAGACGACAAAGCAAATGAATATCGCGGGATATACGAAAGCGGTCGGGCAAAAGTTGATGCGGAACTGTGGAATGGTGAATATTATATACAAAAAGTAGATGTAATTCCCGAAGTCACCGTACCGGAAGTATTACGCAGTCCGGAAAGCGATACATGTGGGTCATCCTGCGCATGCAAACAGTCACCCGGTGGCAATAAAGCCGCGTTATCCGGCAACGCATTGGTGCCGAAATACCAATATGGTGAAGGATGTCTGTCTGACCAGTTGCTGGGACAATGGGCGTCCCACGTCGCGGGCCTTGGATATATCTTAAATGAAGACAATGTCCGTACGACTTTGCTGTCAATATTTAAAAACAACTTCCGCGCGCCAATTGGCGGTTTCAGTAATGTGCAACGGGTTTACGCGTTGAATGACGAAGCAGGACTGTTGTTATGTTCATGGCCCCACGGTAATAGACCGGCGTTGCCATTTGTCTATTCTGACGAGGTTTGGACAGGGATAGAATACCATGTCGCCGCTCATTTAATATATGAAGGTTGGATAAACGAAGGGTTAACAATAGTTAAGGCTGTCAGTGACCGTTACGCCGGCAACAACCGTAATCCATGGAACCAGATAGAATGCGGGCACCATTATGCCCGGGCAATGGCGTCGTGGTCGGTAAAATTAGCATTGGATGGTTTCACCTACAGCCTGCCAACCGGCACCATCGGTTTCGCACCGAAGATAAATGCTGATGATTACACCACTTTCTGGTCAACCAGTACCGGATGGGGAACATACCAGCAGAATCCGGATAATGGTAAATTTATGCTGACGGTATTATATGGCAGCATTGTATTACAGAAATTGAATATAGCGGATTTACCGGATGGAAAAATAACCGTAAATGGTAATGTTGTTCAACGTGATGGTAAAACAGTAATTCTGTCGCAGATGACAATATCCGCCAACGAATCATTAGTTATTAATGTTGAATGATAACAGGACTTTCGCTTATATTTAACATTGGTCGCTTCGACAGGCTCAGCGACCGGTCACTGAGCCTGTCGAAGTGACCTGAAGTGAAAATCATGTAAAAAAATCTTAGGGCAATCAGGTATGGTTGCCCTAAATTATAATATACGCAAACCTATCTTAATAGTACGGAATGCCGTCCCCGGCATTCCGTAAATCGAGAGTTTATCTATCAAAGAGGAATGCCGGGGACGGCATTCCGTACAGAAAAAAGTAATTATCGGGTTTTGCAAAAGGTTCTACGCAATTTCCTGTTAGCTAACAACCATAAATAAATTAAAGTGTCTATACCAGGGTAGTTGACGCTACTTAATACCTGTGTCAACCCAAATCTAAAAGGAGATAATTAAATGAAAAGTTTATCATGGTTAAAGATTTCTATTTTAATCGTTGTTATGGCAGTGGCGATGAATGCAATTCCTGCTAAATCGGTTAAAAAAGTAGTAACACAACCGGTTAAACCCGTTGTTGTTGTAAAACCTGCACCTATTGGTTCTGATTTATCCAAACTTTTTATAGACTCGTTGGCATTAGTAGGTGCTGTGCCACAGGATAAAATAGAATTACTGGAATTACAGGTGAAACCCGGCGATAAAATTGCGTTTATGGGTGATGGAATCACCTTTGAAGGTGGGTATGTCCGGGCAACCAATTATATTCTTTCAACTAATTACCCAACCATGAAAGTGACAATTAAAAATGCCGGTGGCGGTAATGGAACTGCCGAAAATATGGAACCCCGGTTTGAAAAAGATGTAAATCTGGCAGATAAACCGGCTTTTGTATTTATTAATGCCGGCCTTAATGAGATGTTAAAACGTTTAAAAGAACCACATCAGCAAGCAGCAATTGACAGTTACAAAGCAAGTCTGGTTAAAATGGTTGATAAAGCCCAGGCAGTCGGCAGTCAGGTAGTATTATTAACCCCAACTATTTACCAGGAAGAAGCAACCGCGGAAGGTAATAAACGACTTGAACTTTATGCCGCGGCAATGAAAGATATCGCGACTGAAAAAAAATGTAAGGTAGTAGACCTGCATGCGATGTTCACCACTGCACTGGCAAAGAAACCGGCAACATTAAAAATTACCACCGATGGCATACATATGAACTTTTATGGCGACGCAATCATGGCAATTGGCGTTCTCCGCGCACTTGGCGTACCGGATAAAACAATTGCAAAGACTGATGTAATTGGGGTATTTCAGGTGAAAAACATTGGTCCTTTGGCAAAATTCGCTGCACAGTTAGAAGTACCACCTGCACGTTTCTTTAAACCTGGTCTGGTGGAATTGCTGTCGTTATAACTAAAGACGATTTTACAGAGATAATCTATCAAAAAAGGAATCATTATGGCTTTACGTTGGGGAATAAAATTAATACTTTGCTGCATTTTCTTAAATGTGGTCGCTATTTGTGCTGAAGAAGGCAGTTGGAAAACTGCATATTATAAGCGTGGTTATGTCGGTAATTATAATGCCAATTGGGGTGGCGGAGTAGGCGCGACCATAAGAATGAGAACCCCACTGCAATTTGATGGCACTAAAGTTAAAATATATCTTCAGGGATGCTTTGATGTTGATGTTGAATTGACAAAAATGGCACTGGTGAAAGGGGATAACGACACCGGGAAGATAACAGGTGATGTGTATCCGATATTATTTGCCGGTGCTGCCGGTTTAAAGGTAGAGAAAGGAATTAAAAAAAATGTATCAGATGAAATAGAAATACCTATATCAAAAGGAACATGGTATGTTGAGGAGATGTATGCCAGCCAATATTACCCGTATGCCTATGAAGTTGATGCCGGTTATTGCGAAGCAGGCGATAATTTCTCGAAAGAAACTTTGACAAAAAAATTAACTGCCCGCGCCGGTATGGTATATCGGGTCGATGTTTTCACTACTGATACCAAACCAACCATACTCTGTTTTGGCGACTCTATTACTGCTGGTTATAACTCCACCCCCAACACAGATAACCGTTATCCCGCTATTCTGGGGAAAACATTAAATCAACCGGTACTGAATCTGGGACAAAACGGTGACCTTGCCCTATACGCGCAGGCGTTACCCGGCACTGCAAAATCATTACCCGGGGTTGGTACTGTAATATTTATGATGGGAATTAATGATATTATCGGCAATGGCGCAGTAAAATCAGTACAGAAATACAGTGAAATTGTTAAATCAATAATCTCCGGTTGTCATAATAACAAACAAACAATATATATTGGCACCATCCCACCGGCAGGTGGATTCTCAGCATTTGATAAAGACCCGGAGAAAGAAACATTGCGTAAAGATATTAACACCTGGATAAAGCAGATAACCAATGCGGATGGTATTATAGATTTTGACACAGCACTGGCAGACCCGGAAAATTTATTAAAAATAAAAGCTGAATATCAGTCAGATTGGTTGCACCCAAATGACAAAGGTTACCAGAAAATGGCAGAAACCGCCGCCAAAGTTTTAAATGAGAAAAAAGAAGTTAAATGAAACAAGTTTTCAGTGTTTAGTCGAGTAGAGAGCTCCATACTTTTGTTGCACCGATGGCTCTGATTACCG
>CAZNLA010000212.1:0-9034 GCA_964573385.1 uncultured bacterium | reverse complement strand
TCAACTTTTAACAATTGGATAACCAGTGGACAGTTGCCACAACATTATCAGAATATTGTTAAATGGTATATTGATACTGTTCCACTGGATGTAAGAAATAATATAGCGGAGCAACTGAAAAGCCAATTACAAAATCCTGATAACGCGATGATTACAAATTTCTTATCATGGATTTTGATATGGGGAAAAAATACCATTAATTCTTTAGCGATGTTAATTGAGTTTATTTTTGTCCCATTATTAACATTCTATTTCCTTACTGATTCACAAAAAATACGCGACCAGGTAATGGATTTGTTCCCCAAAGATAGGCGCAAAACCGTATTAGGGTACAGTGTTGGAGTGGGAAATATATTGCAACATTATGTTAGGGGACAGGCCATTCTTTGTTCCATAGCATGGATTGTCGTTACTATCGCGACGTTATTATTAGGCATAAAAGGTGCGTTATTATTAGGAATTATAGCTGGTCTTTCACGTGCTATTCCTGTAATAGGTCCGGTGATCGGCGGTATACCATTATTGGCAGCAGTTTTATTGCTTCCTGATTCAAGCGGCGCAATTTTCTGGTGGGTTCTTATAGGGTTTACACTGTTACATTTATTTGAAAGTAAGATCTTAATGCCACGCATTCTGGGAGAACATTTAGGCTTGCACCCGGTATTGGTAATAGGTTCATTGTTAATTGGATATTCTATGATGGGATTTTTGGGAATGTTTATAGCCCCACCTGTGTTGGCGATGATTGTGTTTATATTAAAGGTGCGTCGCGGTGAAACCAATTTGCATGAACATGAGCAAAAAGCAGCCATAGAAACAACCCCGGAACCGACGGTAAATTAAATTATAAAAGTTTACAGTGTTTAAGTATGTCGCCACTCCGTGGCTATTATATATTGAAACCTGTTGAAACCGTTCGAAATCTGTAGAATTCGGTAGAAATCGATTTTATTTTGAACACAAGTTAAGTGACTTATGCAAAAATCCTAATTTTTTCTGTAATGATTTCGTTGCTTACACCTAACATCTAAACCCAAAACCAAAAACCCTAACACCTATCACCTATCACCTAACACCTAACACCTATCACCTAACACCTACCTGAATGGTTGTCTGATAATTGTTTTTAATTTATCCGGTGCGGTTTTACGGAAATCTGACAGGTAAATTTCGTGGTGCTTTCCAGATAATTGGTGGCCATTTTTATTTATTTGTTCATGAATCCCTGCGATAGTTGGTCCTTCATTGGCAAATGGGCCAATATGCATTATCTGCATTGACTGTCCTTCGTAAAATTCGACAAAGGTAATTTTATCTATTTTCATCGAAGGTTTCTTTTTTATTATTTTTTCCATAGAACGACTGATTATATTTTCGTTTACATATTCCGGTTGCATAATCATAATTTGCCATTGCCATTGATCTCGCAGTGTAACATCAAAAATTTCATCATCCTGCATCCACCATAAGCCTTCCAATGGCATCACACCATAATCGACATCAATCTCTTCTCTCACCATAAATTTAATTGTATATGATAAAGAGAATAGCACTTCTATCCCGGATTGAAAATCTGTGGAAGTCGTTGGGTCACCGATTCCTTCCAGCATTAAAAAATTAAAAGATGGAACGGTTACGATTGCCGGAGATTTTGCGTTTGGATTATAGAGATGCTTTAATTCGTTTTTTATATCACGTTTCATAAAAATCTTCCCTTTAATTTATTTATGGTATCTGGTAAAATACCGACGGACAAAATATAACTATTTTAGGTGGTACAATGCAAGTAAACTGGAAAAAAATAATCACTTTTTTATTGATTACATTTGTTGTTAGCTATAGTTGGATATACATTGCTTACGCGTTAAAGTTGGATAATGAGAAAATTTCTTATTTAATCGTTTTAATAACTTATATGTTTATTCCGGCGATATCTGCGATTATCACCCAATACATATATAAAGGTAAAATAATCGCTCCATTACAAATAAACTTTAAGGTCTCGTATTGGTGGTTATTGGCATGGTTTTCTCCATTAATAATTGCGTTACTGGCATATTGTGTTGCATTATTTATACCTGGCATTAAATATTCCGCAGAGATGGCAGGGATGTTTGAAGCATATAAAAATTATTTACCTCAGGATAAAATACCTGAAATGCACAAAGTTATCGCTAATAGTTCATCACTAAATATTTTATTAATGATGTCTGTCGGTGGTTTGTTTGCGGGGTTAACAGCAAATGCTGTTGCTGCTTTCGGCGAAGAACTTGGCTGGAGAGGTTTCTTAATGAGCAATCTTGCTCCATTAGGATTCTGGAAAAGTTCTTTATTGATAGGAGTAATTTGGGGTTTGTGGCATACACCATTAATATTGCACGGTTACAACTATCCCCAGCATCCTAAAATCGGTGTTTTTATGATGATCGCTTTTTGTATGTTTTATACTCCGCTTATATGTTATCTGCGCTTAAAATCAAAATCAGTTATTGCTGCGGCCATAATGCATGGTACAATAAATGGCACATATCAATTGTCCATAGCCTTTTTGTTCGGTGGTGATGACCTGACAAAAAGCATAATGGGTTTCCCTGGAATTGCGTTGTTAGTGGTAATTACAATAGCAATGGCAATTTTCATGAGAAAACCTGATATGAATGAATTGAATGTTTAAAGTATTAAAAGGTTGATATGATATCGAAATTTGACATGGACGTGTTAAATCTCTATAATTTTGTCGATCTGAAAATGCCGGTTTAAGTACCGGGGTGGTCGGGAAGGAGTTGATATACATGGTAATGGTAGATGTCCGCGATGGCGAATCTTTAGATGCCGCTATTCGCAAACTGAAACGTCAGGTTCAGTCTGCAGGCATTTTGGAAGAAGCACGTCGTCATGAACGATATGAAAAACCAAGCGAACGCCGTCGCCGCATGGAAATTGCTGCATCCCGGCGCAAACGCACAACTAATAATAGTACTGCAGAATAATAATCTTATTCAAACGGGGTGTTTATAAATATCCACCCCGTTATTTTTCTTCTGGAGCTGTAATTAATTGCCTCAAATAGATGACTCGCAAAAATCTTCTGATATTTGCATCCGGCAGGTAGTATTCGCAGATTTTAATGAAGCCCTTGCTGTACTAGGTCCCCGGGATGCCCACCTACGGGTTATTGAAAGAATATTTAACGCCTCACTTATCCTGCGTGGTACAACCTTAGAAATCTCTGCCCCTGTTGAATCTACCCCCAAAATACGTCGATTAATAGAAAATTTTATTATGGCGGTCAGGAGTGGTGGACAGGTTACCCCGGCAGATATAGAGTACGCTGCTAATTTATCCATGCAAACCATGACAGATTCAAACCTGTTTTCTGATGTTATATTAACTACTTACCGCGGTAAACAGATAACTCCAAAATCTAAAATCCAGCAAAATTATCTGAACGCTATAAAAACTGATGAATTAGTGTTTGGCATAGGTCCTGCCGGTACCGGTAAGACATATCTGGCGGTTGCTATGGCAGTGGCCATGTTAAACGCGAAGCGTGTACAAAGGATTATTTTAACACGTCCCGCGGTGGAAGCAGGGGAACGATTAGGTTTTTTGCCGGGTGATTTGCAGGAAAAGATAAATCCATATTTGCGTCCTTTATACGACGCGTTGTATGATATGCTGGACATTGACCGGGTAGAACGATTATTAGAGAAAAAAGTAATTGAGGTAGCACCACTTGCGTTTATGCGTGGACGTACCATTAACGACGCGTTTATTATTGTCGATGAAGCACAAAATACTACTCCGGAACAGATGAAAATGGTTTTAACCAGGCTTGGTTTTGGGTCACGTGCTGTGGTGACAGGTGATATCACCCAGATAGATTTACCGGTGGGTCAGCGAAGCGGATTAATAGAAGTGAAAAGAATTATTGAGCATGTTGAAGGTATATCATTTATAACTTTTGATGAAAGAGATGTAGTGCGTCATCCGTTAGTGCGCAAAATAGTTCAGGCATATGATTTACATCAAAATAACAAAAAAACAATAACCGAATGAAAAATTTTTCTTTTATAATTTGGTGGAAAAAAACAAAACGGCAAATACAGAAGTTGCATTGGCATACTCCTGCGCGTGGAGTTATCTGGTTAGCCACTGTAGTTGCGCTTACAGCAATAGTTTATACACATCTTGGATATTATCAGATTGGATCATCATTAGAACAATTACACCCTGGTATGCCGGCACCACGGGATATAATTACTCCGGTTAATATATTATGGGAAGATACCGCGGAAACATTGCGCAGACAACAGGAAGCGGCCGACAAAACTCCAATTGTATATGCACGCGACCCGAAAGCAATCCCCTTAACCATGTCAAAAATAGATGAAATATTCGCGTCTGTAAATAATAACTCAAATAGCATTCAGATAAGCGATGACGTCTTTTTCATGATTAAAAATATACCGGTGGGAAAACGCAGTATATTGCAAACACAAGCAAAAGATACCATAAGAAAAGCGATGGAAGCAGGTGTAATGGATTCACCTGAAAGCAGAAAACAAGCGGAAGCGCGAATAAAGATGCTGGCAGATACATACCCGGATAAAGATGTTGCTTTTATTATTTATGCGTTAGGTAAATCATCTGTTTTACAGCCAACAGATATACCTGATATGCAGGCGACACAAAATAACCGTGTAAATACCAGAAACCTTGTCAGCAAAGTTGTACGCGAATATAAAGCAGACGAAGTAATTATTCGTGCAGGTCAAATTATTACTGCTGCTGACCTGGAACAGTTAAATAAACAACAGGCTTTTTCACCGGTATCGTTATTACGCTTAATTCCGGTGGCTTTGTTAACCGCGCTATCTGTCACACTGGTAGGGGCATATATCAGGTATCATCAATTTAAGATATATAACAGACCGGAAAGGCTATTACTGGTTTCAGTATTAATTGTGACACCATTATGGGCAACACTTAATTTAGGTTATCTTCATTCGGATATTGTATGTATGACGGTTATCCCCGGCGCTAGTATGATATTGGCAGGATTATTGGGGATACCGGTTGCAATTATTTCAACAACAGTAATCAGCCTGTTGGGTGGTTTAATATCTGACCAGCAGTTTGGTGCTACATTGCTTTCGCTGGGCAGTGCTATCACAGGTATTTTAGTAATTCAGAGCATGTGGCCGGCTAGTAGGGCTATTAATGCGGTACTTATATTATCCGTCACTAATTTCTTGTTGCAAATTGGTCTGGTATGGACAAGTCCCGGTGCTGTAATACCATTTTCTCTCAGAGAAGTGGGGATAATGGCTATCTGGGCATTTGCAGCCGCTTTTGTTTCATCACTGATTGCTGTAGGCGCTATTTCTATATTGGCGCGACCGTTTGGTATATTAACACAGGCACGATTATTGGAATTATCAAATAGCAAAGAAAATTTATTAAGACGATTAATGAATGAGGCACCGGGAAGTTACCACAGTAGTGTAATGGTTGCTAATATGGCAGAAGCAGCAGCAGATGCCATCGGTTCTAATTCGCTGTTGGCGAAAGTATCTGCCCTGTACCATGATATCGGTAAACTAAAAAGGCCAGCATATTTTGCCGAAAACCAGGTTCCGTTGGGTACAGGCAACCCGCACGAAAAATTGTCACCCCGTATGTCGGTACTTATCCTAACCAGTCACCCCCGTGATGGTGGTGAAATGGTGAAGGAAAATAAATTCCCGGAAGAAGTTGAACAGATTATTCGTGAACATCACGGAACTACTTTGGCGGCATATTTTTATCATCACGCGCGTCGCGAAGCTAACGGTAAAGATGTATCAGAAAATGATTTTCGTTATCCCGGCCCATTACCCAGCAGTCGCGAGTCAGCGGTAGTAATGTTAGCCGACCAGACGCAGGCATCCGTTAAGTCTCTTCGAGAGGCAACACCACAAAGAATAGAGTGGATGGTGGACGAAATAATTAAAAATAGGCTTGATGACGGGCAGTTTGCAGACTGTGATATTACCTTGAAAGATTTGCGTATAATAAAAGGGGTATTTGTTAAGATTCTCACAGGGTTGTATACTTATACACGTCTGGAGTATCCTGACGTTAAAGGGGAAAAACGTGGCAGTTCTAATTCAACGGCAGCATAAGAAAAAGATTTCTGTGGAATTATTAAAAAAAGCGGCTAAGGAAGCGTTAGCAGTTAAGGATTTAAAAGCGGATAAGGTTGAAGTTAGTATTTTACTGACAGATGATGCTGAAATTGCGCGCATGAATCTGCAGTACAGAGGAAAAGAGGGACCTACTGATGTTTTGTCATTTGCACAAAATGATGGTATGGTTATGCCGGGCGCGTCAAAAATGCTCGGCGATGTAGTAGTATCTATTGACACTGCAGAGCGACAAGCATTAGATGCAGGCAGAACAGTAGAAGATGAAACTGTGCAATTGGTGATACACGGGGTTCTCCATTTGTTGGGATATGATGATGTCAATCAAACGGGTTATGAGGAAATGGTCGAGATCGGACAAAGAGTCTGGGAGCGAGTCAGCATTTGATAATGTTGAGGAACCCAGGTCAGCCTCTTCCATGAAAAACAGATCAATTCTCGAAAGCTTTATACATGCTTTTGAAGGTTTGTCACACGTTATGTGGACTCAACCACATGTGCGGGTGCAACTGTTTATGGTAATGATGGTATTGCTGCTTTGTTTCACCATGAAATTAACAATGGTGGAAGTTTTGCTGGTATTATCCGGAACAGCATTTGTTATAATGGCTGAATTATTTAATACCGCAATTGAAGTTGTAGTTAATATGATTACAAATACCTACCATCCATTGGCAAAAATAGCTAAAGATGTTGCTGCCGCAGGTGTATTGGTTGCAAGCATATATGCCACCGCAGTGGGGTTGGGAATATTTTTAAGTCCAAAGATGATGGAAAAATATAAATCAACTATAGTTATTTTCGATGGTATAAACTCCGGTACATTACTGGTTATGATATTTGTCGGTTTGGCCACATTATTCATTCTTGTCCCATTAGCAAAAATACGTGTTGGGCATGGCACACTGTTACGTGGTGGTGCTGTAAGCGGACATTCCGCGGTTGCTTTCTTTTTTGCTGCTGCCATTGCAGTCAGTGCTAATTATGATTATATTGTTTCTACTCTGGCGTTTGTATTGGCTATTTTAGTGGCGCAAAGCCGTGTAGAAGGACGGATACATACTCTACGCGAGGTATTATGGGGTGCTGCGGTCGCATTAACATTAATTGCATTGTTATTGGCGGCTAATGGCTTAAGACAGCATACATTACCGTGAGGATATTATGCAGATAAATGAAATTATAGCAGGAATAGAAAAACTTAAAAAAGCCCGGAATGCCATAATTATGGCACATAATTATCAACCGGCAGAAATACAGAAAATTGCGGATATAACCGGTGATTCCCTGGAGTTAAGCATACGTGCCGCAGATATGCCAAATGTTGATGTGGTGGTATTTTGCAGTGTTGATTTTATGGGTGAAACAGCAAAGATATTATCACCTGATAAGATAGTATTATTACCGGATGCGGAAGCATTTTGTCCAATGGCCGAGATGATAAATCCTGAAGGTTTACGGGCATTAAAAGCACAATATCCCGGAGTGCCGGTGGTCTGTTATGTAAATTCTTCCGCGGCAGTTAAGGCAGAGGCGGATATTTGTTGTACGTCGGCAAATGCTGTTAAGGTTGTTAATAGTCTTAACGCGGATACAGTGATATTTGCGCCGGATAGAAACCTGGGTGCTTATGTCGCGCGATTTACTGATAAAAAGATTATCTTATGGCAAGGTTATTGTCCGGTGCATAACAGAATATTACCGGAACATATAATAGCTAAAAAAGCTCAATATCCAAACGCAAAGGTAATTGTGCATCCGGAATGCACACCTGCAGTTATTGATTTGGCAGATTATGTAATGAGCACTGGTGGCATGGTGAAATTAGTTAAAGAAAATGAAAATGAAGAATTTATTATAGGTACTGAAGAAGGTATGGTTTACCGACTGGAAAAAGAAGCACCTGATAAGAAGTTTTATCATATTTCACCAATTGCGTTTTGTCCTAATATGAACAGAACGACATTAGAAAAAGTTTATAACTCATTAGTGAAAATGCAGTTCCCGATTGAAGTACCACAGGATATAGCGTCAAAAGCCAGGGTGGCTATTGAACGCATGATTAATTTATCCCGGTGATGAATGATGAACAATGAAACCCCTGAAGGCAGGCATAATTTACGTGTAATAGAGATTATTACTTCTAACGGGGTTGTCGGAAGTGAAGAGAAAAACTTTGTCACTACAGTACGTAAACTGCGGGAATCAGGTGACGATGTTACCACCGTTATTCCGTCTAACTCTCCCAATTTTGATTTTTTTAAAGCAGAAAAACTCGATTCGCCGGAATGGAAATGTTTTGGCAAAGCGGATATGCTTTCTGTGCATAAATTAGTGCAGATAATAAAAAGCAAACGTGCGGATGTAATTCACGCGCATTCAGAAACTTCGGCTTTAATCGCAGGTTTAGCCGGGTTTATATGTAAAATACCAGTGGTTTCTTCTATTTCTGCTTTCCTTTCTGTAGGTTCATTTGCAAAGTCTGTAAAAGTTATTTGCGCTTCTCAGGCTATCAGACGGCATTTTCTTGATTCTGGTTATAATAATGAAAAATTAACTGTAATATTTAACGGTTTGGATTTGAAACGTTATCCCGTTATTGCCGCCAGTGACGCGCGTGTAGCATTAAAAATGCCCGGCGAAATTAAAATAGTAGGATTATTTGCTCCGTTATTAACTGATGAATTTGGCATTAACACTACTTTGTATGCCTGGCCGGATATATATTCCAGATTTTTGGGGTCTAAATTAATTATTGTCGGTTATGACCAGCATGAAAACCAACATCGCGAAGATATCGAACGGTTAGGCGTGCAAACATCTGTCGAGTTTATGGGGAAGATTAT
>CAZNLA010000211.1:0-9066 GCA_964573385.1 uncultured bacterium | reverse complement strand
ACGAGATTTCTGAATGTGACTGGAGTTCAGACGTGTGCTCTTCCGATCTACCAATGATTTTAAAGATACAAAATTATCAGACACCACCAGAAAATTACTGGAAGGTGGTTATGCCGGATTGCTGAAAAATGACCGGCGGAATATAAATGCCAACATATTGCTGGATTTATACCCGGGCATTGTTGTGGCAAAGGAAAAAGCGCAAGAGATTAACCTGGGTCAGGTTAAGTTGAATCTGAATACTTACCAATTGCGAACCGCCTGGGGTGAGGGTTACGCGGCGGATTCCTTGCAACCGTTAATGCAACCAATTATGGAGAAAGAGGCGGCGGAATTAAAGGCACTGGTGGGGATAAACCGTCGGTACCCGGTGGATACTGACGACCCGTGGGTATCCAAAAATATCTTTGATGGCGGCGATGTGAAATATATTATGCTGGCGACAGAAACATCTCCCTACCCCTGGGATGCCGGACGGGTATGGTTTGCCGGCGATATGTATAACAAAAACTGCAATGCGTGGTTGCCGAAAACGGTGAAGATAAACTTGCCGGCAACAACCGGAGTGATTTATGATGTATTTGAACAAAGCAGCATAACTCCGGTTAAATCAGCAAAAAGTACCCAAATCACCGCTGATATGACAACATTCCCGGGACGTTTGTATGCCGTTACCGCAAAACCGGTGACCACTCCACAACTAACCGTGATGCAGGCAGATAATGAGATTGAATACCAGGTAAGGCTAAATGTTGCCGGCAGAATTCCTTTGCGAATACGTTTACTGAATGGTTCCGTTATTACAGAAATTTATCGCGGAACCACCGCTAATGGTACATTTAATGACAAAATGATATTGCCAATTAATGCCGGTGAATATAATTTGGAAGTAACCGAGTTGCTGGGGGGAAAATCCACAACCGCTGTAATAAAAACAGTTACAAATAACGCATCATCAATTCGGGCAAGTAATCCAATACATATTCAGCGTGAACAGCAAATACGTAAAATGCTCAAGGATGCCGGTGGTGTTATAGCAGTTGCCGCTGCCAATGATAAAATGGTGACAAATGAACAACAGCAGGCAATAGGTAAAGCACTTTTAAGGTATGGGATTACATTAAAGGCTGGTCCGATAGCACCTAAAGACCCAACACCCGGTATATTACTAACGATGGGTTTCACTGGTTCAATGGGTGATGTAATGAATAAAGCGATAGGAAACGGCTTGTTTGAAAATATAGTGACAGCAAATGTCCCCGGTCCCGGCAATGGGTTTGTTACCGCGTTGTATGCACCGCGCGGATATGGCGAAAACGCAATCGCCCTGGTTGGCGGAGACGCACCCGGACTTAACGCGGCTATAAACAATTTCATTATATGGTTGGATGGTGAAAAACTTCAAACATACTCTGTGAAACCTGCAGTTACACCGCCAATAATATCCGGCAAACCTACAACCGGTCTCACACAGAGGAAACTCAGCGACAATGTTGGCGTGCGCTTAACCGGCGTAAAACCCGCGGCAGATGGCAAACATATTCTTGTTACTGCAGAGGGGTATCTGAATAATTTATTGCTGGTCGAGGAAGTTAATAACCAACCTAAAGCAATTCGTGCGGCACGGGTGGGACAGGCATATAGAATAAACAGCGCAAAAATAAGCCCGGATGGTAAATGGTTCGGCGCCGCGGGACGGTCTATTAACCGGTATGGGCAGGCGTTCCAGATGGTTAATGCCGACAATGGGACACAGGATATATTTGCAGATTATGGCGATATCGGCCGTCAAAGCAACCAATTCGCGGTTTCGTCTGACGGTAGTGTTGTGCTTACCCCCGGTACTTTTGGCGTTGTTTGTTGGCGCAAACAAGGTAATGAATGGAAAGAAGCATGGTCAATTGATTACTGGAAAGATTTTGCCAAATTGGATTGGCCGGTATCAAACTCCGCCGAACGGGTGCCGCAATTCCACGCGGTAATTCCTGACGGCGCGGATTATGCGTTAATATTATTTGGCGGATTATCTCCAAATGGTTGGATAACCCCGGAAAACACCTGCAATTCATGGCTTGCCGCAGTTAACCTGACTGATGGCAAAGAACGATGGCGGTTTGATGTGCCGATATCAAAAACTCTGTTATTCCCGACTTTATACACCAGCGCAAATGGGTCGCGCATACTGTTGCAAATGCAGTTGGGCAGTTGGGGTAAAGAGACTTTCCGCCTGTTCAGCGTGGCAGATGGCAAATCGCTGGCGTATTGGGATTCAAAAACCGCGCCGTCCACCGTTGCCGTTGCTGACAAAAATGGACGTATTGCAAGCGCGTTTAATAACCGGTTGCTGGAAATTCGCGAGGCAGATGGGAAATTGTTATACAATATTTTATGGCCAAACCAACCCGCCAGCATGGCATTTGCTGCCGATGGACAAAGTTTATATCTGACAGACGATTCCGGATGCCTTACCTGCATCGCTGTAGATGGCACGGAATTATGGCATAACGACCTTGGCAGTGTGGCATACATAAATATTATGGGCAACCGTATATATGCCGCCGGTTGGGATGGCAGACTGCGGGCATTATCATCGGATGGCAAAGATATCTGGACATTCGACTGCACCCCGGCAATGACCACCACCAACCCGATGGCGATGGTGGTAGAATCAGCGAAAAATGCCAACGGTAAACTCCACGAGGCAATTAGACCGCCGACATCATCGACAGAAATCCCCACCGGTGAAAATTTACTGGCGACACCCACCGCCAAATTAACCGTAGGTGGAACCGGTGGGTGGATGTCTGGTGGTACCGTACAGGTGAAAGCGGAAGATTTAACAAATGGCAAAACAGATGATGTTACAACACCATGGTTACACATTGACGAACTTTTCTGGGATGGGCAGACAGGCAGACAGGTATTTGCTGAAATTACCTTTACACAACCAACTGATGTATCAGCATTAACCGTTTATGAGAACAGCAAAATACCGGAATCATGGCCAACTGAATCAAGAATACTGGTATGGAATGAAACTAATAAAAGTTGGGACACTGCCACCGCAGGATTATTCCTGAACAGCGGGGTAAATACATATAACCTTAACCTGAAAGCCGTGACTAAATTGCGATATGTACCATGGAATAGTTACTACCGCAACTTTTATACCAGCGAAATAGCGGTATTTGGGGCGAAAAAATAAGAAAATAGTTTTCAGTTTTCGGTTTTCAGTTTTCAGTGTTTGGTATCTCTGAAAATATCTAATAGAACTTTCGGTTAAGGTCACTTCGACAGGCTGCTCAGTGACCAATTCTGAAAACCGAAAACTGAAAACTGAAAACCAAACACTAAAACATGACAAATGGGATAATGACCTGTAAAATATTGATATCAGGGAGAAAATAATGACTGATTCAACAGTATTGCCATTTCGCGATACAGATTTAAATATTGATGACAGAGCCAAAGATTTATTAAACAGGCTGACAATTGACGAAAAGTTATCCATGCTGAACCACGAATGGCAAGGCATTGACAGGCTTAATATACCACCATATAACTGGTCTAATGAATGTCTGCATGGCGTTGCCCGTGCCGGTACAGCAACGGTTTTCCCGCAGGCTATCGGTATGGCAGCCAGTTGGAATGTTGATTTAATGCATAAAGTCGCTGACGCCATTAGCGATGAGGCGCGGGCAAAACACCACGAATCCGTGCGTATGGGTGACAGAAGTACATATAAAGGTCTTACATTTTTCTCACCCAATATTAATCTCTTCCGCGACCCGCGTTGGGGCCGTGGGCATGAAACCTACGGCGAAGACCCATATTTAACCGGACGCATGGCAGTCGCTTTTATTACAGGACTGCAGGGAAATGACCCGAAATACCTGAAAATTGCAGCCACCGCAAAACATTATGCCGTGCATAGCGGACCGGAAAGCCAGCGTATGACATTTGATGTCGCGCCAAGCGGCAGAGATTTGTATGAAACCTATCTACCCGCTTTCCGTGCTGCCGTACAGGAAGCGAAGGTTGAATCGGTGATGAGTGCGTATAACCGCCTGTATGGCAAACCTTGTTGCGCAAGCAAATTGCTGTTACAGGATATCCTGCGCGAAGAATGGGGATTTGACGGTTATGTAGTATCAGACGGCGGGGCATATGACTATTGCCACGATACCCACATGGTAAGTCGCGGCCCCGCGGAAACAACAGCGATGTCATGCAAAAATGGTTGCGATATTGAGTTGGGTTATGTTGTTGATAAAGGCGCGGCATTAGCGTTGCAACAGGGATTGATAAGCGAAAAAGATATTGACATTGCGTTGTTACGCACCATTAAAGCATTACTTAAACTCGGTTTTTATGACCTGGATGAAAAAGTGCCTTATGCGGCAATACCATATGATGTTGTAGGTTGTGACAAACATATGGATTTGGCTTTGGAAATGGCGCGGCAATCAATAGTATTGATAAAAAATAAGGGTGGATTATTACCGTTATCCGGCAATAAAAACATTGCGGTGATGGGCCCCAACGCGGATTCGCGCAGTGTGTTGATCGGCAATTATAACGGCATACCATCGCGCCAGATAACGGCTTTAACCGGCATACAACAAGCTGCCGGCGACACCCGCGTTTGGTTTACTCAGGGATGCGACCTTACCGACAAACCTATATTCTTCGCATTTGGTGCTAAAGACCGCAATCTTTCCGAAGCAGTGGCGGCAGCAAAACGCAGCGATGTGGCTATCCTGTGTATGGGTTTAGATCCAACCATGGAAGGCGAAAATGGCGACCCGGAAGCCGGTGTCACCGACCTGGGTGGCGACCGCAAAGGGTTGGAACTGCCAATTTGCCAGCAGGAATTAATTCAGGCCATTCATGCCACCGGCACACCGGTGATACTGGTGCTGTTTGGCGGTAGCCCGGTGGCAGCACCATGGGCATTTGAAAATGCAGACGCGATAATACAGGCATTTTACCCGGGAGAACTGGGTGGACAGGCAATAGCCGATGTGTTATTTGGCAAGGTTAATCCCGCCGGCAGATTGCCGATAACCATGCTGAAATCATCCGACCAACTATTACCAATGGCAGATTATAATATGGCAGGCCATACCTACCGATTTTTGCATGATACCCCGTCATATTATTTTGGTCATGGGCTGAGTTATACCAGTTTTGCCTATAGCAATTTAATATTAAGTCACGATGTTTTGTCGCAGGTACAAACATTATCCATAACGGTTAATGTAACAAATACCGGTAAGACAGATGGTGACGAAGTTATACAATTATATGTAAAAGATATCGAATCCAGCGTACCGGTGCCGGTTATTCATCTGGAAGGTTTTAAACGAATACACCTGAAAAGCGGCGAAACTAAGAAGGTGGAGTTCGTTGTTATGCCAGAACAACTGTATCTGTATAGCGATGACGGACAACCATTTTTTGAAAGTGGCGAGTTTAATATTTGGGTAGGTGGCGGACACCCATATGACCCAGACGCGATAACATTAAAAGCTAAGTTTTGTCTTGATACTTTTACCGTATAAACAACGTTTGTGTGATGGCGGGGTTTTATAAAGTTATCTGCCACTGTAAAATGACAACGTAAGTAATTTGGAAAAAGGAGCCGTAAAATGAATCTGAGAATCTTATTAATGGGGAGTATTCTGTTTGTTATGGCAACATTAAATGTATTGGCGGGGGTAGAAGTAAACCCGTTGTTTTGTGACCAGATGGTGTTGCAGAGAAACAGAACAGTGCCGGTATGGGGAAATAGCATACCCGGCGAGAAGATTACCGTTAAAATAAACAAAAAACAGGCATCAGCGATAACAGGCCATGATGGCAAGTGGCAGGTTAATCTGCCCGGAATGGAAGCAGGTGGACCATTTATCATGACCATCACCGGGGCAACAACAATTACCCTGAAGGATGTCTATATTGGTGAAATTTGGCTGGCATCCGGACAATCAAATATGGAATATCCGGTTGGTCATGCCATAAACGGTAAACAGGAAATTGCCGACGCAAATTACCAGCAGATTCGTTTTTTTACCGTTTCCACTGTTGTTTCCGGTGAACCTAAAGAAAAAGTAATGGGAAAATGGGAAGTATGTAACCCGGCGACCGCCCCACATTTCAGCGCCACCGCATATTTTTTCGCGCGGGAATTATATAACCGTCTGAAAATTCCCATTGGCATAATTCACAGTTCGGTAAGCGGAACATTGGCGGAAGCATGGATAAGGCCTGATGCCATGCGTGATGAAAAAGATTTCGCGCCAATTTTTAGCCGTTATGATGATTCTGTCACCGCATATAACAAAGCAATGGATACGTATAACTCAACAAAACCAGGCATGGCCAAACCGGCAATGCCCACCGACCCGGGGCAATTAACCACCCGACCCGGCGGATTATATAATGGTAAAATTGCGCCATTAATCCCTTTTGCCATTCGCGGTGCCATCTGGTGGCAGGGAGAATATAACAGCGAAAGATGCGAACAATACAAAAAATTATTCCCATTGCTGATTAAAGATTGGCGCAAACAGTGGGGTTATGACTTTCCGTTTTATTTTGTGCAATTGCAAAACCTGGATATTCAACCACAACCGAATGCCGCGCATTATGATGAAATGCGGGAAGCGCAATTATACACCTGGCAAACGGTAAAAGATACCGGCATGGCGGTTATGTGCGATGCCGGCGATAAAAATGATATTCACCCGCCAAATAAACAAGAAGCGGGACGTCGTCTGGCATTAATAGCCCGGGCACAGGTGTATGATGATAAAATAGCATGGAGTGGACCGGTGTATAAAAGCATGATTGTATGTTGCGATGGCAAAATTCGTTTACATTTCACACATACTGACGGTGGGCTGTCATCAAAAAGTGGCGAATTATTAGGCAGTTTTACAATTGCGGGTGCCAACAAAAAATTTATGCCGGCACAAGCGAAAATAGATGGTGATTGCGTTGTGGTGTGGAATCCGGATATTAAAAAGCCTGTTGCCGTCCGTTACGCATGGGCAGACAACCCAGTTTGTACGTTGTATAACAGTGCCGGATTACCCGCGTCGCCGTTCCGCACAGATACATGGTATCTTAAAACAACCGGCAAAAATTAACACTTCCAGCTAATTACTATTAAACTAATAGCGTTTAATAATATTTATCACGGGTAACATATCAGTAGATCATAAAGGAGATATTTATGAATACAAATGGTACACTTTTATTATCATTACTGTTGTTATCCGTGATGATGCTGGCAGGATGTAAATCAGAAAACGCTATACCGTTAAATACAGTATCCCATGTGGATTTAAATAAATATCTGGGCAAATGGTATGAAATCGCCAGGTATCCCAATAAATTCGAAAAAGATTGTGTCGGTGTAACCGCGGAATATTCTTTGCGTAAAAATGGGTCAGTAAAAGTATTGAATCACGCTTATTTAAAAACAATAAATGGCAAAGAATCATCAGCAACCGGTAAAGCTTACGTGGCAGACAAAAAAACAGGAGCAAAATTGCGGGTATCATTCTTCGGCCCATTCTTTGCTGATTACTGGATTATCGACCTGGGTGAACAATACGAATATGCCGTAGTAAGCGAACCATCCCGCAAATACCTGTGGATTCTTAGCCGAACAGCACAAATGAACGAAGAACAATACAAAAAAATAATTACCAATCTTAAAACCCAGGGATTTGACACAGATAAGCTATATCTGACACCGCAGTGAGGAGATGGGGAATTGCAAGTTTGAGTAAATTAAAAATTAAAAATGCAAAATTAAAAATTATTTTCTATGTTAATCTGTTCCAAACTCTGTGTCCATCGTGGTTAAAAGACACCCATCAAATCTGGTCACCGTTTGGAACAGGGTCGTAGCCCGGCTATTTGAAGAGTGAAATTTTGAAGAGTGAAGGGTGAAAATTTTGACTTCAAGATATAGTAACCTATCAAGTTTGGTCACAGTTTGGAACAGGGTCGCAGCCCGGCTCCCCTAATTATTGCAAATCTTTCATCTTACTCACCAATAATTTGAAAGAGACAATAAGATAACATAGAATAGAATTGCTGCTAGAATAAAAATAATTATTCCTTTCAATGTGATGACTATACTCATTTTCATTGTGGCTTCTCCTCTTGTTCATCAAGGTCTTTTGACATTGCTTCATTACACCTGTCAATGAACATGCAAAAACGCAAACCTAATCCTTTTACTACATTGCTTCTTCTCAGCAATTCTTTCATCATTTCTCTGTCATACATCACACCTGTGAAAAAATATAGGTTTTTATTATCTACTCGAAGTATAATATTGCAAAAGATGAAATCTATCTTTTGAATATCACCGATATTTACCTGCACAGTTTTATTCACATTATAAAACTCAATAAATTGTTCATTAAGTCTGGCTTTAAAACAAACTTTATCATCTAAATTAATTGTTATTATGAATATGATAAACTCAATGCCAAAAATAAATATAAGAAAAGCGTAATTTGATGAATGTATTGAATACAAAAAACTTACTACTGTAATTATCGCTAATAAGACAAAAATTACTCTTGTCATGATATCACTTATTTTCGACAGCATCTTGTTTCTAATTGATTCGCTCACCAGTGATCTTTCGGCATTCAATTTATTATTTTTATTAATACCTATAAAATCAACAGTATGTTTTCTCTTTTCTATCTCATAAATTTTTAATCTGACAAATCTTCCCAGACTATCCAGCACATACCCGTCAGTATCTGAGTTGAAATAATGTTTTGCAAAAGTCAAATCATCCATAGTATTGATCTGTTTTGATTCTTTTACAGAATTATTCGCTACATAATAGACGAATAATGGAAATTCCGGCAATTGGGTAGAATCATCTTCAATCTCAAGTATCAAATCATTCTCATAATTATCTATAAACCCAAAAATAGTATCAAGAAACAAATCAATTGATAATATCAGACCAGGTTTAATGTTGTAACTGCTTGCCCTCTACATCCCCTTTTTGCTTAACATAAATGTCCA
>CAZNLA010000210.1:0-9153 GCA_964573385.1 uncultured bacterium | reverse complement strand
CCGGGTCGGACTTTCACCGACTAAAACCACCAAGTTTCTCTTGGCGCACGTTTTCCATTTTCAATGCGGCATCTACTGCTGTACCACCACCTGCTGGTAAAAATGATACTCTTTCTAAAAATACATGTGTTCTTCGCCTATATTCGTTTATTATGCGGATATTGTTCATTCCACCTGTAGTGTCAATGGTCAGACCACTTCGGGCTCCCGCTGGTTGGATAAGAATTGCGCGAGATTTATTACTCCGTATTGAAGTATTTCGTGATAAAGGTATTGCGGTTTTTAATCCATCTATAGCTGTTTTCAGTGCTGTAGCTATACGTGGATCATTTTCTGATAATGCATGTGGGTTATCCATCAGAGACGTTGTTATGGCAGCTTCTAATGGTGCTAAACCTGGATAGACATCTATTTTGTCAATAATTTGGTCATATATTTCAGATGATTGCATGTAACATCCACTACTAAAATACAATAATACCATCGCTGTTGTATGGATATTTAGTGACAAATGATTTGCATCAATCCATCCTGCTAATATCATATTACCTTCACTATCAGTAACCTGAGCAAATTGCCTACCTACTGTTGAAGAAAGTAATTTAAACGTACCATCAGTAGCAATTACAGAACTGCCCTGACTGTTTAAAATAGATAATCCTGTATTTTGCACGGAGATTCCAGAAGGTAGTGAAATATTTCCATTAACAATTGTTGTAGGAAAAGAATAAAGTTGTGGTGTCGATGATTCAACCTTTCCAACTGTTCTATGACTATTACCACACCCGCATAAAATAAAAATCAACAAAATAGGCAACGTAATAACATAAAGTATAGTATGAAATTTTAACATAAATACCCCCATTATTTGCTATTAATGCAATAATTTCAACACTTAGTTAAATATTAGTAAGTAATTATCGCACAATAATAGCACTTAGTGAATTGTCAGTAAGTAATTATGGAATTTTATTTTATTGTTGTCAAATTAAGCTTCAGAATGTCTAAAATTGGAAATTTACTAATAATAATACCTTAAGGATGCCCTGGTTTTAATAATTTCGTGTAATAGCCGGTCCAGTTATTAAAATACTAAAACTGTCGGACATCATGTTAAAAAAATATAATGCAGGAGTTTCGCTGATAAATCAGTCAGATCAGTCGGATTATATTATCAGGTGAATATACTGTAACCGATAAAAAAAATACCTGCTATCAGGCAGATAGCAGGTAATAGTTGATTATAAAAAGTTCTAACCTATTGACGATACTTTTACTGTCTTTCCTGTTTTAGCCGCTTCTTCTGCCGCAAAAACAACGGCAACAGCACGTGAACCATAAATTAATGACGGATAAGGAGTGCCACCATCACGAACCGCGTTGTAGAAACTGCGAAGATTACCACAAATATCACTGTTACCTTCTATAACTACCGGTATTTTTGGCTCTTTTTTACCATCAAGGTGGGTTATCTGCTTCCACATTTTTGTGCCTTCGTCAAAAAATAGTTCCTCGCGATACAGATTTGCTTTGGTTCCCAATATATCAAACTTATGACGATATGGTGTAACATGGTAAGCATTCAATGTGCCAATTAACCCGGATTCGAAACGCAGATTACAAATTGCGGCATCTGCGGTACCGGTGGTATGGACATCATAACGCATCATACACCCAACTTCAGCAACCGGGCCGAAATAAAACATTAATTCGTGTAACGCATGCACACCGCATTGAAACAACATCCCGCCGGGATTTTTGTCGGGGTCGCCGCGCCAGTCACCTGGTTTAATATGCAATCCACCATTATGCGCGGTTGTCTTTTCAATGGCGGTGATGGTACCCAATTCGCCGGACTCTATCATTTTCTTTATAGTTAAAGATACCGCGTCGTGTGAATGGTCATTATGCCCCAAACCCACCACCAGACCGGTTTTCTTTTGCATATCCAACAACGCGTTAACTTCGGCCATGTTGGAACATAATGGTTTTTCCACAAACACATGCAAACCGCGTTCCATAGCCATTAACGCCTGTTCCGCGTGATATTTTCCGCCGGTTGATATAACCAATGCCTCAACATCCGGTGTTGATAGCAATTCATCAAAACTTTCAACGATAATCGCGCCATCATCACGTTTACAATTTTCTAACGCGTCTTTATTAAAGTCATAAGCCGCGGCAATTTCAAACAAACCGGTTTCACGCATACGGTCGCGACGAAAACCGCCAAATCCACCCACACCAACCATAATAACCCGCATTTTGTCAGTCATCATACCCCCCATTGATATCAATAATATCTCGCAATAAAATTGTACACCGGATTACAAAAATTGGCAAAATTATTCTTGAAAACCGCGAATTATTACGGGATTACCACCGATAATTAATTAGCAAACATCTGCTATTCAATAAATATTCACCACAAAAGAACGCAGAGAACACAAAGTATTTTCTTAAACTCTTCTTTTGTGGTCTTTTGCGTTTTTCGTGGTGAATAATAATGGCTTGTTAATAAAGCCCATATAGTTATATTTTACACCAATTAACCTGCTTGATATTAGTAAATATTAACAGTACAATTGCTTTATTGGAGATTCAAAATGAATATTCTGCACATCACCAGTGGTGACAGTGTTGGTGGAACTTTATCTGATGCCGGCATTGAAGGTGATATCTTTGTTTGGCACGACATTTTATATACTGGTCCCAGAAATCCGGGATGGCCCAATGCTGAAACATTGGTCGCCTGTGCCGCTTTTCTCGAGTCTGAAACTGGCGGTGGATTAAAGAAAGATTTTCTGCTGGAATCGCTGAAAAACCAATATGAAAAATTAAAAAATGCGACAAGTTATGACCGTATCGTCTTGTGGTTTGATGCATGTCTATTTGACCAGTCAATGTTGGCGCATATCCTGACCTGCCTGCAATTACAGGGAATTACTAATGTTGACCTGTTATGTGTTGATTCGTTTCCGGGGATTACCCGGTATGACGGATTAGGGCAGTTAACATCGCAACAATTGGCTTCAGTATATGAACAACGAAAACCGGCAACCCCTGAACAATTCTCTTTTGCGGAAATCATTGATAAAGCTTTCGCGCTACAGGATAAATCGATATTTTTGCAATTATCAAATTACGAAAACGCCCCATTACCGTGGGTACCCGCGGCAGTAAAACGGTGGTTGCAGGAAATACCGGAAACGGGATTAGGACGACTGGAGCAACTTGTTATTGATGCAATAAACGCAGGATGTTCAACACCTGTGGAGATATATAAATATACATCTGCCAATGACACACACCCGCAATTCTGGGGAGACACTACCCTGTGGGAGAAGATAAATGGGCTTGCGGATTGTCAACCGCCATTAATCAGTATTAAAGGACCTGCTGAAAGATTACCACAATGGCAAAATGATAATATTGGTGAATTTAAAATAATGGCAAAAAATATGTAGTTTTTATGTTTTTAGTGTAATGTGTGCTTTGCTTACAACCCATTATTATTCACCGCAATAGTTCGCAAAAGACCACAAAAGAAGAATTTATGAAAGCACTTTGTGTTCTTTGTGTTTCTTTCGCGGTGAATATCTTGATTATAATAACAAGACTCTTTCGCTTTCAAAGAAAATCAAGCATACAATAGTCGCTTCGACAAGTTCAGCGACCGGTCACTGATCCTGTCGAAATGATTATCTAAGAAACTCTTTTAAATAAAAATGCAAAAAAAATCATATAGCACTTGAAATAGTAACTAAATATTAAGTATTATTAATGCAACCTAATTCATAAAGGAGCTGACTGTGGAAAATCTCATTGGCAGCCGTATCAAAACTTTTCGTGAGCGATTAGAAATGTCGCAAGCTGATTTAGCCGCATCAACCGGTGTAGATGCAGCATTGATTGCCAATATCGAAAATGGCAACGTTACCCCGGTACTGGGAATTTTGGTTAAATTATCCCGTGCTCTTGGTCAGCGTCTTGGCACCTTCATGGATGATCAGGTCAGCGAAGACCCGCATATAGTGCGCTTTGCTGACAGGCGATTGGATTTGGCACATCACAAAGAAAACGCGGAGCAATATACATACTACCCATTAGGAGCCGGTAAAACTGACCGCCATATGGAACCGTTATTCGTAGAAATTGCTCCCGGAAGCAGTAAACTACTTTCTTCCCATGAAGGTGAAGAATTGTTAATTGTCGCATCCGGTCAGGTTGAATTAACCTATGGCAAAAAAATTATCCTGTTAAGCGCAGGTGATACAATATATTATAACTCCATAGTACCCCACCATGTTGGTTGTGTGGGTGATACAACGGCGCAATTATACGCTGTTATTTACATGCCTTATTAAAGGGAGGGGTGATGATTACTATTAATCCAGAGACAGCAACCCATACCCTGACACTTGGACAAATACTTGATCATACCGTTGCCCGCTATCCGGATAACCTGGCAGTGGTATATGTGGACCGCGATTTTCGTCAGACATGGCGTGAATTTTCTGATGAAGTAGATAAGATAGCCAAGGGTTTAATGGCATTGGGGATACAAAAAGGTGAGAAGGTGGGGGTATGGGCATCCAATGTGCCACATTGGGTAGCACTACAATTTGCCACCGCAAAAATTGGTGCTATTTTGCTGACAATAAACACCAATTACAAATTACACGAAGCAGAATTTGTATTGAAACAGTCAGACATGGAAAATCTTTTCCTTATTGATGGTTTTCGCGATACCGATTATTTGCAAATCGTTAATGAATTGATTCCGGAACTTAAAACTCAGCCACGGGGCAATTTAAAATCAAAGAATTTCCCGTTTCTTAAAAGAATATTTTATCTGGGACCACAAAAACACCGCGGATTATACTCAATGCCGGAATTAGTTGCGCTGGCAGATACTGTGTCTGACAAGGAATACGCGGAACGCCAGGCATCTTTAAATTGTCATGAAGTGGTAAATATGCAATACACCAGTGGCACCACCGGTTTTCCCAAAGGTGTCCAATTAACCCACTACAACATCGGCAATAACGGTTACTGGATTGGAAAAAATCAGAATTTAAGCAGTGTAGATAAGATCTGCATTCCTGTTCCGCTATTCCATTGCTTTGGTTGTGTATTGGCGGTTTTGGCCTGCGTTAATCATGGGGCGACCATGGTGTTACTGGAGAAATTTGATCCGGTAACGGTTATGATGTCTATTGAAAAAGAAAAATGTACCGGATGTTACGGCGTTCCGACAATGTTTATCGCTATCCTAGAGCATCCGCTTTTCAATAAATTCGATTATTCATCACTGCGCACTGGTATTATGGCCGGCAGTCCGTGTCCGGTTAAATCCATGAAACAATGCGTTGAATTAATGAATATGACTGAATTAACCATCTGTTACGGACTTACTGAAGCATCACCGGTGATGACCCAAACCACCTACGACGAACCAGACCTGATGCGTAAATGCTCTACCATTGGCAAGGCAATGCCAGGTATGGAAGTAAAAGTGGTTAACCCGGAAACCGGCATAGAATGCGAACCGGGTGTCCACGGCGAAATGTGTGTGCGCGGATACAATATAATGAAGGGTTATTATAAAATGCCGGAAGAAACAGCGCGCATTATCGACAAAGATGGCTTTTTGCACAGTGGCGATATCGGCGTGATGGATAAAGAAGGTTATTTCGCTATCACCGGCAGATTAAAAGACCTGATAATTCGCGGTGGAGAAAATATAGACCCGAAAGAGATAGAAGATTTCATTCACCATATAAACGGTGTGCGCGACGTACAGGTAGTGGGCGTTCCCAGTAAAAAATATGGCGAGGATACCGGCGCTTTCATTATATTAAAAGCCGGTGCGGAAGTAACCGCGGAAGATATACAGGATTACTGTCGTGGCAAAATAGCGTGGATTAAAATACCCAAATATATCAATTTTATCGACGAATTCCCCATGACCGCCAGTGGGAAAATACAAAAATACAAACTGCGCGAAATAGCGCATGAATTATGGCCGGATGCCTGAAAAAGCTGAAAAGTATCCCGGATAATTACAGAACTTTCGTATCTCAGGAATTTGTATGGGTATTACCCAATTTTCCTGTTATGCGAAAGTCCTGTTTTTTTTACCATGTATATCATGCTTGTTGCAGATAAACTAATTCATACCGGTATAATTCGGCGGTTTTTAATAATATTGAATCTAACTGCCCGCATTCAGAACCGATGGAAAATAGTGATTGCGCGCTAAGTGGCAGAAAATGCATTTCCGCGACTATTTCTTCGATTGAACCACGATTGAGAATAACCTTTACAGCAGCCAATACTTCACTTCGCTGTTTTTCATTCAACGATTCCGCCGCGACTTCCATCGCCTGAACAATTGGAACCCCGGATGACAGCATGGAACCTAACATACGGCAAAAAAGCATCAATTTTAATTTTTGTTGCGGTTTTGATAATTCATCCCAATCGATTGTATCATTACCACTTGCCAGTAATAACGGTTTAACATTCAACAACTTCGACAATTTCCAGTCTTCTTCAATTAATTCTGCCGCATAATTCATTGTAATGTCCAGAATACCGCCAACTTCACCTGCTGTTATCATCAAACGGTAAAAAGATGGGAATAAATCCGGCATATCAGCAATTGACTGCGTTAAGGTTGCTCCCTGTTCAATACGGGTGCGGATAGTTGGCATCGCATTAGCGTATGGTTCCGGTGCTTCCTCTTCGAGAATCTTAAGGGTACGCACCAATGAACATCCCGCGCTAATAAGGGTGGTGAATTGCTGCGAAAACAGCATAATCTCTGCAGTGATATCAGTTTCTTTGTTCATAATTTTGCTCCTTTTAGTTAGATGGTTTTCGCTTTGACAAAGAAATAAGCTTACAATACTCGCTTCGACAAGCTCAGCGACCGGTCACTGAGCCTGTCGAAGTGACCTTAAGCGAAATTCCTTTAATTATTAGGCTTGTTCGGAAATAAAAAGGTCAGGATATTTATTTTGCAGCATACGACGCATTTGTTGTTTGCTGCGATAAATACGACCATCAACAGTAGATACCGGGATATCAAGCATTCTTGCAATATCCGCATAACTGTAGTTGCCCCAAATATGCATTAGCAATGCAAGTCGGTTATCCGGTGCAAGTGACAATAACGCTTTGCGCAAGGCATATTGCCGTTCATGATTTAAAACGATATTTATCGGTTCATGTGATGATGATGATGATAACGGAATATCTTCTATAGATAACGAATCATTTTCTTTTTTACGGTACCATGTAACACAGGCATTTATCATTATCCGCCGCAACCATCCGGTAAATGCTGAAGGGTTATCAAGTGTTGGCAATTTCTCCCATGCCCGGGTTAATACGTCCTGCACCATATCATCCGCCGCGTCATGGTCGCTGGTACGCATAAACGCCATCGCCAGCAACCATACCCGGTAATGAGACGCCAGTTTATCAAAAGCTACCCGGTCGCCGGATTGCGCAAGTCGAACAATATCAAATTCAGCATCAATTTGCATCATCATTATTTATAAGACGCTAACCAAGCGAAAAACCCACGGGTTATATTAAAATTATTTACAGGACTTTCGCTAAAGGTCACTTCGACAGGCTCAGTGACCGGTCGCTGAGCCTGTCGAAGCGACCATTTTTAGCATATTTCTCTTTTACAGCGAAAGTCCTGTATTTATAAAATTTGCAGCAATATTGTTAATAGTCGTTTGAAATCGACAGCAATCGCATGAAATCGATTATTTTTCACTCTTCAAAATTTCAATCTTCACTCTTCAACACCGCCGGGCTCCCGCCCTGTTCCAAACGGTGACCAAATATAAAAAATTATCATTCTATTGCTAACCAATAATTTTTAATTATACATTTTTAATTCAATTCGTAATTCGTAATTAGTAATTCGTAATTACTTAAGTTTTCCACTTCCCCAATTCCCCGGTTGCAGGGTTGCTTCTGTCGGGATGTCCACCACTATGTTGGTGTCTTTATTGCACCAATAGGCGCGTATGGCGGTGGCGATGCCTGCGGGGTCGCTGAAAAGGACGCCGTAGTCCAAACGAAAATCGGTATCCGGTTTGGGGGTCATACCTAACAATGTCCAGGGGATGCTTGCCTCAACCACGTAACCGTCGGCGCGGCGAACGATGTTGACATTTACTTCTGTTGCCAGCCTTACTTCATCCATGCGCACGGTATTACCTCTGCCGGCACCTTCAAAGGCGTCAAATGCTTCCGGCTTTTTGGTTTCAGATATCGGTCGGTACAGCACCGCGACTGGTTTGCCTTCAAACATGGTTATCAACAACCGCATGTCGCCGGCACGAATGGCCGGGTTTTCCAATTTTTCACCAGGCAGGCGCAACATCAGGTCTACCGCGTCGCCGCCTTTGAATGCCAGTGCCCAGCGTTTAGCGGTATTCACCATCGGGGTGGTTTTATGCACATCCCAAGTCACATACAGGTTATTATTGTCATAGGCATTGTATACCAACGCGTTGCGGGTATCATCGACTTTAATACGTGCTGCCGGGTCTGCCCATTTGTCTAACTTGCCATCAAGTGGAACAGGTTTCGCGGTTTTCTGTATAGTTACCGTTGTATCTTTTTTGCCACCGGTTGCGCGGAATTCCTGTATTTCACGGGTACGGGTTAAATCCTCAACTTTCAGTTTTAGCGCTTCTCCGGGTAAACGTTGCAGAGAATCAAGACCGGTTATTTCAAAAATACGGCAATCAGTCGCGCCGGTACTTACAAAATAGCGGCCATCTTTCACCCGGGTGAAATAGCCCATAAAGCTTTCCTGACCGGGAGACATTTTATCCGCGTTAAAACCTTTTGTCGGCACTGACGGCCATGGGTCCCAATTTGTTCTGGCATCCATGAATAACTGCCCTATATAAAGCATGTCATCAGTAAACAGGTAACGCTGACCGAAGTCGGATACCCAACAAATAACCTCACCACCCAATGATGGCACATCAACCGCGCCATGTGCCTGGTACGGGTATAACACAACGCCGGGTTCGGGCAGGCGATATGTCCAGCGACCGGTATTTAAACCACGGAACCAGAATGTTCGTTTAGTACTGTCAGGATAAATTCTGC
>CAZNLA010000209.1:0-9154 GCA_964573385.1 uncultured bacterium | reverse complement strand
ACCTGGCATGGGACAGTGAGGGTGAAGAGGTAGCGGCCTGGTTAAATTCTATTGGCATAACAGGAATTATCCTTAAATATCGGGTTCCACGCCGACCAGACCAGATGGACGGGAAAAAATATATGGGTATCTGGTATATCCGTCCTTTACAGGATGCGCAAAGGGCCATGAGTCTGATACGCAGCAAAGCTAAAGAATGGAACCTTGACCCCAAACGAATTAGAATGATTGGTTTTTCTGCCGGCGCGGCACTAACCGCCTGGACTTCTACCAACTCTGACAAACGCGCGTATGATGCAATAGACCAGATAGATCAGATAAGCAATCGACCGGATTTTGCCGTGTTACTTTATTCCGGCGGTGGCGCGTCACTTGGCAAAGATAAAATTAATTATGAATTAGATACAAATGTCCCCATCACAAAATCCTGTCCACCTATGTTTCTGGCCGCTGCCGGGGACGACGGTGACAAGGCAGAAATTGCCGCGTGTATGTATTTAGCATTAAAACGTGCGGGTATAAAGGGTGAATTGCATTTGTATTCGGTCGGCGGGCATGACTTTGCACTGCGTCCATCAGGAAATCCATGCTCAACCTGGCCAGCACGATGCCAGGATTGGTTGCGCATAGAAGGATGGTTAAAACCTAACAAAAAATAATAGAATCTCCCACAGATTTGTACGTACAATACCTGTAAAAAGCAACAATTCTGTTAAAAAATTATCAGGTACTGGTTGCTAATAGATACATGCAACATTAACCGAATATATTGATATAATTATTTAGTGGATTTTATTTAAAAATGTAAAAACATCATTGGTAATTTCATTGTCAAACTTGTATTAAATCGGTACAATATTTCACTATAAGATTAATGGAAATTTAAATCTGTTTAATCTTAATATTTTATAACTTTTCTTAAATGTATGGATACGCCATACCAGGAGAATAATATGCAAAAAGTAATTTCAGTTCTTGCTATAATAATCTTTGCAATGACTATATCACTGGCACAATTGGCAACTAGTGCCTGGCCGACATGTCGTCATAATCTGCAAAATACAGGGTTAAGCCAATATAATGGTCCTTCTATGCCAACACAAAAATGGACATTTTTAACTGGTGACGTAATAAAGTCAATTCCCGCTATTGCTACAGATGGTACTATATATTTCGGTTCTGACGATAAAAATGTATATGCACTTAACCCGGATGGCACCCAAAAATGGAAATTTACCACTGGTGGTGCAGTGCAATCAAGTCCTGTTATTGGTAAAGACGGTACTATTTACATTGGGTCCAATGACACGAAGTTTTACGCGTTAAGTCCGAATGGAACAAAAAAATGGGAGTTTATTACTAAAGGACATATAGAAGAAAGTGCTACTATCGGCACAGATGGAACTATATATATTGGGTCATATGAAGATACCAATTTTTACGCGCTTAACCCGGACGGCACAAAAAAATGGGAATTTTTTATTAATGACTGTGCAATTGCCAGTCCGGCAATCAGTCAAGATGGATCTGTTATCTATGTGGCAACTATAGGAAACATATTTGCTATTAATAGTGATGGTACAAAAAAATGGTCAACTCGAAGACGTATTCAAAAATCAGGTCCTGCTATTGGTGCTGATGGAACAATATATTCCGGATCAAATTATGAACATCTATATGCACTTAATAATGCTGATGGTAAAGATAAATGGACATATAATCCTGCAGCAGCAGTTGACACCTGCAGTCCTGCCATTGCTGCTGATGGTACTATTTATATAGGTTCAATTGATAGTTGTTTATATGCTGCCAATCCTGATGGATCACAAAAATGGAAATATAATCTGGGAGCCATCATACAGTCAAGTCCGGTTATAGGGGCAGACGGGACTATATATATAGGGAGTAATAATAATAAAATTAATGCTTTAAATTCAGATGGAACATTGAAATGGAGCTTTTTTGTCGGTGGTTTTGTAAACTCAAGTCCTGCTATTGCTGATGATGGCACTATTTATGTTGGTTCAAATAATCATAAACTTTACGCAATTGGTAATATTACCATTAAGCCTACTATTACAGTCACTGCGCCAATAGGTGCAGAACAATGGCAGCAAGGGTCAACCCAACAGATTACCTGGACATCTACCGGAAGTCCCGAATGTGTGAAGGTTGAACTATACAAAGGCGGCGTACTTGACTGTACCATATCAGACGCTGCACAAAATACCGGAACAATCAATTGGACAATTCCAGCAATGCAGAAAGTGGGTACTGATTATAAAGTGAAGATAAGTGCTATGTCTGATACCTCTGTCACATCCCAGAGTTCTGCGAATTTTTCCATTACAACCGGTACACCTGGCAATATACCATGGCCGATGTATATGCATGATGTTCAGCATACCGGACGTAGTCCATATAAAGGACCAACAAATCCGGCATTAAAATGGGGTGTGGGATCTATCAAACCGATATATGCTTCACCTGCAATAAGCACGGATGGCACTATTTATACCAAGGTATGTGATGATTTCAGTACAACTATTCGTGCCATAAAATCTGATGGCACACAAAAATGGTCATTTTTCATTGATAACAGCTTCTATCATGCATTAAGTCCAGTAATAGGAGCAGACGGTACAGTTTATTATGGTCAATCATTTAAGGTTTATGCGTTTAATCCTGTAGACGGCACACAAAAATGGACATTTACCACCAGTGATGTAGTTGATAGCAGTCTCGTTATTGATAAAGATGGTACACTATACTTTGGTACATTTGACAAAAAGTTGTATGCAATAAATCCGGATGGAACACAAAAGTGGGTATTTACTGCGGGCGGATCTATATCGTCATGTCCTGCTATTGCCACAGATGGTACGATCTATTTCGGGGCAGATGACAGCAAATTATACGCACTTAATAATGATGGGACAAAAAAATGGGAGTTTTCCACCGGAGACAAGATAGCATCAAGTCCTAATATCAGTATCGATGGTTCTATCTATTTTGGGTCAGATGATTTTAATTTTTACGCACTTAACCCGGATGGAACAAAAAAATGGTCATTTGCCACTAAAGAAAAAGTTTCAGCAACCGCTGCTATTGGCGGAGATGGCACTATTTATTTTGGTTCTCAAGATAATTATTTTTATGCTCTTAATTCTGATGGAACGCAAAAATGGGCTCATCTTTCCGGAGGATTTATTGATACGGCAAGTCCGGTTATTGACGCCGGCGGCACTATCTATGTTGGAATAAATGGTGTATCCTGGGATTTTGAAGTTATCGCATTTAACCCGGATGGTACAATAAAATGGGCATTTCACTCTCCGACTGTAGGAGCCATGGATGGTAATAATGCAAATCCAACCATTGGTTCAGACGGTAACATTTACATGGAAACCGGTTTTGGAAATGGTGCATTATATTGTATCACCACTGCCGGTCCTTCTGTAACAGTCACATCACCAAATGGTGGTGAACAGTGGTTGCGCGGTGTATCGCACCCTATCACTTGGACATCAACCGGGAATATAGGGAATGTTAAAATAGAACTATATAAAGGCGGTATGCTAAATAGCGTTATAGCATCTAATGTAGTAAATAATGGAACTTATAACTGGAATATTTTGACAAGTCAATTAGCCGGAACAGACTACCAGGTAAAAATCAGTTCAGTTACTACTGCCACAATTACTGACAGTAGCAATGCTAATTTTGCGGTGATTACAACTGCCCCAAAACCCACCATTAACATTACCGCACCAAACGGCGGAGAACAGTGGCAGCAGGGCACTATAAATCCGATAACTTGGACATATACCGGCAACCCTGGGAATGTAAAGATTGAATTATTAAAAACCGGTAAGGTTGTCAGCACCCTTGCTAACAGTGTAACTAATTCCGGAACATACAGTTGGAATATTCCCTTAACACAGACAGCAGGAACTGATTACCGCGTAAAGGTATCATCTGTTACCGATACGACAGTTACCGGCCAAAGCGCGGCAGATTTTGCCATCACCGCTGCGCCAAAACCAACAATTACCATAACCACCCCCAACGGCGGCGAACAGTGGCAGGTGGGAACAGCAAATAATATCATCTGGACATCTACCAGCGTCACCGGTAATGTAAAGATTGATTTATACAAAGGTACTGTCTTAGACAGCACTATTGCCGCCAGTGTGGCAAATACCGGAACATATAACTGGACTATTCCGGCAATACAAACGGCAGGGACGAATTATAAAGTTAAAATAAGTTCGGTGACAACCACGACGGTTGTAGGACAGAGTGCAGCTGATTTTACAGTTACTACTAAACAAAACGGGTCAGGTTTGGCAAAAAGTGCCTGGCCTATGTATCACCATGACTTACAACACACCGGACGGAGTCCATATACCGGACCAGCGACTGCAGCGCAAAAATGGGCATTTATGACAGGTGGTAAAGTCAATTCCAGTCCGGCACTTAGTGTTGATGGGACGGTCTATGTTGGGTCTGATGATGGTAAACTTTACGCCATCAACCCCGATGGCACGCAACGTTGGACATTCACTACAGGACAGATGATCTCATCCAGCCCGGCAATCTGTGCAGACGGAACTGTTTACGTCGGATCACTTGATAGTAAACTATATGCCATCAACCCCAACGGCACGCAACGCTGGACATTCACGACAGGTAATTCGATAAATTCCAGTCCGGTACTCGGTGCAGATGGGACAGTTTATATTGGGTCAGAGGATAAGAAACTATATGCCATCAACCCCGATGGCACGCAACGTTGGACATTCACGACAGGAGGTGATATCTATTCCAGTCCAGCTCTCAGTGTAGACGGGACGGTCTACATCGGGGCAGGTGATAGAAAACTTTACGCCGTCAACCCTGACGGCACTCAACGCTGGACCTTCACGGCAGGGGATTTGATATATTCCAGTCCAGCTATCGGTGCGGACGGGACAGTCTATGTCGGATCAAATGACAATAAACTCTACGCCATTAACCCCGACGGCACGCAACGCTGGGCATTCACTACAGGATCGTCTGTACTTTCCAGTCCGGCTCTCGGTACAGACGGGACGGTCTACGTCGGGTCAGAAGATGGTAATCTCTACGCCATCTACCCCGATGGCAAGCAACGCTGGACCTTCACGTCAGGATGTCAAATACTTTCCAGTCCAGCTCTCGGAGCAGACGGGACTGTCTACGTCGGATCATCAAGTGATTCTACACTTTACGCCATCAACCCCAACGGCAAGCAACGCTGGGCTTTTAAGACAAGCCATTATATACTGCATTCCAGTCCGGCACTTGGTGCAGACGGGACAGTTTATATCGGGTCTATTGACGGAAACTTATATGCTATTGGCAAACAAACCCCAACTATCACCGTTACCGCACCAAACGGCGGAGAACAGTGGCAGCAAGGCACTATCAATCCGATAACTTGGACATATACCGGCAACCCGGGGAACGTAAAGATTGAAGTATTAAAAACCGGAAAAGTCATCAGCACCCTTGCTACCAGTGTGGCAAATTCCGGAACATACAGTTGGAATATTCCCTTAACACAGACAGCAGGAACTGATTACCGCGTAAAGGTATCATCTGTTACCGATACGACAGTTACCGGCCAAAGCGCGGCAGATTTTGCCATCACCGCTGCGCCAAAACCAACAATTACCATAACCACCCCCAACGGCAGCGAAATATGGCAGCGGGGAATTGCACATACTATAACATGGACATCTACCAGTGTTACCGGAAATGTGAAAATTGAACTTTACAAAGGTGGCACGCTGGATAGTGCTATAGCTGCCAGTGTAGCCAATAATGGTACATACAGTTGGACTATTCCAGCAACACAAACGGCAGGGACGAATTATAAAGTTAAAATAATTTCGGTGACAACCACGACGGTAACCAGTCAGAGTGCCAATGATTTCGCGATTTCTGTTGCCGCGCCGTTAAGTGCCTGGCCTATGTTCAGGCATAATTCACAACATACCGGTGTAAGCCCATTTAATGGTCCTGTCGCACCGCAAAAACTATGGGAATACAGTGCCGGCGCAAATATTCAGTCCTCGCCGGTAATCAGCGCGGATGGAACCACGTATTTTGGGTCAGATGATAATAAACTTTACGCCGTTAAAGCGGACGGTACATTAAAATGGACATTCACCACCGGCAATACAATTATCAATACACCGGCAATTGCTACTGATGGTACCGTTTACATTAACTCCAATGATAAATATATTTATGCGGTTAACCCCGACGGTACAGAGAAATGGAAATATTTACTTAATACAATAGCCCGATCATCGCCGATGTTAGGGCCGGACGGCACGATTTATATCGGTGGTTACGACTTCCGTCTGTATGCCTTAAATGCGGATGGAACTTTAAAATGGAAGTTTAACACCGGTGGTATTGTCGACGCAACAGCGGCAATGAGTCCGGATGGTACCGCTTATATAGGATCCACTGACACCAAACTATACGCGTTGAACGCGGATGGCACACAAAAGTGGGTTTACACATCTGGTGGCGCAATTTATTCATCGGCAGCAGTTGCCAAAGATGGCACTATTTATGTGGGCAGTAATGATAATAAACTCTACGCGTTAAATACAGATGGTTCGCTGAAATGGACATTTGTCACCGGAAACGCCATTAACTCGCCGGCAATTGGAGCAGATGGCACTATTTATATCGGTTCAAACGACAAAAAAATATACGCGGTAAACCCGGATGGTACACAAAAATGGTCATACCTGACAGGTGGAACATTCGGTTATTCGTCAATCGCTATCGGTGCTGATGGCATAATATATGCCGGTTGTGGCGATAACAAAGCCTACGCCCTTAACACAGACGGCACATTACTGTGGACATACCTGACCGGTGGCAGTGTAAACTCACCGTCAATTGGTGCAGATGGCAAACTTTATTTGTGTTCCGCAGATAAAAAACTATATGCCATCGGCAATGTTCCCACCACCGTTACCGTCACTGCTCCTAATGGCACTGAACAGTGGCAACAGGGGAGCACACAAAATATCACCTGGACATCAACCGGAACACCCGGCAATGTAAAAATTGACTTATATAAAAACGGGGTGTTAAACAGTGTTATAGCCGCAAACATTCCCAGCAAATCTCCATACAGTTGGACAATACCTACTGGACAAACTATAGGAACAGATTACAAAGTGAAGATTAGTGCCGTAACGAATGCCAAAATAACCGACATCAGCGATGCCAATTTTGCCATTACTGCTGCTCCGGTATTGGGTATTCCGGTACAATTATCGCCATCCAATAATGCCGTTAATGTTACTGCACCGGTAACCATTGCATGGCAGGCGGTTAATACTGCAGTAAGTTATGAATATGAATTATATGGGCCTGCCAGTGCCACTGTGCCGGTGGAAACCAATACCGTAACCACTACCACGGCGACAATACAATATGCTGTAGTCGCCGGTACAAAATATAGCTGGCGGGTACGGGCAATCGACGCGAAAGATGTTAAAAGCACGTATTCGCCCAAATGGTCATTCACCATGCAAGCGTTGCCGACCATAGGCACGCCGGTGCTTACTTTCCCGCTTAATAACGCAACAGATATCGCTCTATCACCCGCTTTAACATGGCAATCCGCCGCAAACGCCACGGTATATTCTGTTGAAGTGGCCAGCGATGCCGCGTTTGCCACTACAATTGTAAACACACAAAATGTAACGGCAACCACATACAGCCTGACAAACCTGACAAACAGCACCAAATATTACTGGCGGGTTAAGGGTGGCGATGGCACGCGCTGGGGCAGTGCCGCAACGGCAAACTTCACAACTGCCGCGAAACAAAGCATATCTGTGCCGGTATTGACCAGTCCATTAAATACCGCAACCGGGGTAGCAATAAGTACCACGTTAACGTGGCAGGCGGTAAACAATGCAGTAAGTTACACTGTGCAATACGCGACAAACAGCAATTTCAACAATGCTGTAGAGGTAATAACCACAAACCTTGCCACCGATGTTACCTTGTTAGTTAACACCCGCTATTACTGGCGGGTTAAGGCAATTGATGTTGATGGCAACAGCAGCAATTGGACACCGGCATGGTATTTCACCACCATTAATCAAACAGTGCAGTTAACCGCGCCTACATTGATAACCCCTGCGGATGGTGCCATAGATACGCCGGCAAATACAACTTTTACCTGGACACCGGTAACGAATGCTCTGGCGTATGATGTTGATATTTCAACTGACGCAAATTTCACCACCAAAGTAACCTTGTCGACCGCAACAACAAACCTGACAAGAACATTGGCAAATTTAACAGTATATTACTGGCGGGTTCGTGGGAAACTGGGGAACACCCTGGGTACATGGTCAACGGTGAATACCTTCACCACCGGGACACTGGTGCCGACATCGGGTGTTGACGCTGCTATATCACAATCCAGACCTGGTAGCCAGTTGTTTGGTACCGGCGTTATTAACAATACCGGTGATATGCAAACAGTACAGTTATTCCAGCAAATAAATCGACAAAGCGAATATTATATTGTATTAACCAATACCGGCAATGTCGCCGATAATTTCCTTATAACCACCACATCCACAGTCAGCAGCAACTGGAAAGTTTCCATTTGTGATATTGGTGGTAATGACCGTACCGTAAAAGTATTCGGCAATGGATGGATATCATACACCGTAAAACCCGGGGAAAGCACAAAACTGTTGATGAGATTCAGTGCTGCCAGTAAACAGACAATTGATGCCGCCAACCCACCGACATTATCAATAGCGATAACCGCCAAATCATACAACGACATCACCAACGGATCAGCAACCCCGGCATCCGACACCGTCGTCGGCACCGCAATACTGACAAAGATGTCAACAATAAAATAGAAAAGTTTTCAGTTTAGATATAATCACTTCGACAGACTCAGTGACCGATAGAAATTACCGGTTACTGGGTCTGTTAAGGTAAAATTATCCATAATATTCTACAAATATTTTCATTAATTCCTTCACCTGTTAATTCCATAGCCCACGGCGTTGCCCTCACCCTTATACACATATATATCAAAATAGCTTTGACCCCGGATGGGGTCAGA